>JARRPE010000281.1:0-3923 GCA_037383205.1 Methyloceanibacter sp. | reverse complement strand
TCTGACATAATTCTGATAAATATTTCAGCCTTCTAGGGGTTTAGACCCTCGCCGAACCCCTCCAGAGGAAGCCATCTTGTCCGCCCACCAAATACCGCAAGCGACCGGGCCGTCCGGCGCGCCGTTTGGACCGCCTCTGTCCGATAGGGGCTATGCCCTTCTGACGCTTCTGTGCCTCGGCCTTCTTCTGGCGTTCCGGCTGCTCGCGCTCTATGCGTCCAAGGTCGATCTCGTTATGGACGAGGCCCAGTACTGGACGTGGTCACGCGATGTCGACTTCGGCTATTTCTCTAAGCCGCCAATGATCGCTTGGGTCATCCGCGCCATGACCGAGACCTGCGGGCTGTCGGAGGCCTGCACGCGGGCCGCTTCCCCGATCCTCTACACGCTGACGTCCGGACTGCTCTTCGTCATCGCACGCACACTCTTCGATGCGCGCGCAGCTTTCTGGACGGCAGTCATCTTCGCCACCCTGCCGGGCGTCTCCTACGCCTCCGCCCTGATTACCACCGATGCGCCGCTGATCTTCGTCTGGACACTGATGATGTTCTTCTGGGTCATGCTCGTGAAGCGGAAGAGCATGGGGTTCGCCATTCTTCTGGGCGTCGCCATCGGTATGGGGCTGCTGGCCAAGCAAGCCATGATCTACGCGGTGCTGTGCATCGCCTGTCACGCTATCGTGTCGCGTGAGGCTCGAGAGGCGCTCAAGGGTGGCCGCGCGATCGTGGCCGGCCTGATCGCCGTTGCGCTGTTTTCGCCGAATATCGTCTGGAATGCCGAGCACGGCTGGCCGACAGCGAAACACACCGGCGACAACATGGGCTGGCGGCCGCCCTATGTGCACCCGCTGGCGGCGTTAGAGTTCATCGGCGCCCAGTTTGCCCTGTTCGGGCCGATCTTATTCGCCGTCCTGGTCCGCGCCGGAATCCGTCATGTCGGCGGGCCGGACGATACCCGCAAGACGCTCCTGCTCTGCTTCTCGCTGCCGATCCTGTTGACGCTTGTCCTGCAGGCCTTGCTGTCGCGCGCCCATGGCAACTGGGCTGCGACGGCCTATCCCGCCGCCACGGTTTTCGTGACGGCCATACTGCTGGAGCACGGGCGCCGGGTCCTGCTGGGGATCTCCATGGCGCTGCATATTGCCGTCGCGGCGGCGATCGGGATCGCCCCGGCCTTCGCCCGCACTTGGCTGCCCTTCGAGCAGCTGACGTTCCTGCGCTCGTCGATCGCATGGGAAGAAACGGCCGACGCGGTGCGCAAGCTTTTGTCCGAGGGCCGCTACGGTGCCGTCGTGGTGGACACGCGCGATCTCACCGCGGAGTTGCTCTATTACATGAGGGACGTCGACACACCGCTTTATGCCTGGAAGCGCAAGCCCGAACCGCACCATCACTATCAGATGACGCGGCCGTTCGTGGCCGGCGTCCCGGAGCCCGTCCTCCTGGTCTCGGTGCATTCTTGCAGGCGCGGCATCGCCCAGAAGTTCGAAAGCGTGACCGTCCTTCCGACGGTCGAAATTCCCCTGGTGAAAGACGAGACCCGCACGCTGCACGCCTGCGTGCTGTCGGGCTACCGCGGCGCCGGCCAGTAGGCGCGCCGCTCAGCAAAATTGGGTCTTAGTGGTGGCTGTGGTCGGCTCCGCCGGAGGCGTCAGAATCATCGGCAGCTGCGGACGGCCCCATTCCGACCGGCACAGCAACTTCGACCTGGCCAGCCACTTCGAAATCCAATGTCAACGGCAGGGTTGCACCCTTTGCGAGTTCACCGTCGAGCCCCATGATCATGATGTGCTTGCCGCCGGGTTTCAGCGTCACGGTCTCCCCGGCCGGGAGCGCCAGTCCGTCTTCGACCGGCCTCATCTTCATGACGCCCTGGTCGGTCATTTCCGTCTCGTGGATCTCGACCCGCTTCGCCTTGGGCGAGCTGGCGCCGCGGAGCGTATCGGCGTCGGTGCCGAGGTTTTGAATGGTCACGTAGGCCGCCGTAATGCGTCCTTCGCCGATCGTCGGGCGGGCCCACGCCTCGGAGAGGGCGATGCCGTTGCCCTCTTCGGCCCAGACGGCCAAGGCGACGAACAGGAAAGCAGCCAAAGTGATAGCAAGCGCGAGACCAATTTCAATCCGGTGCCGGGTAATGCGCCCCATACTCGTCTCCAAATCCGAAAATTACAATCGCTGGTGGATACCGTGCCACACAAGCAAGATTTTTCTTCTAAGCCCTTTTCGGGCCGCGATGTTGTGTCGTGGTGTCGCGTGCGGCGGTCCGTCGCTTCGCTCAAGCCGGCTAAACGCGAATGCCGGCATGGCGCGCTGGACCGCACCGGACGGGGTGGCGTGGCGGCCTCAATGTTTCGATTGAGCGGCGCCGCCGAGTAACTTAGAAAGCGCAGAAAGTGCGACGCGTCAATCTGAGGGCAACTTTTGAACATTAGGTTGGATGCGTACCGGTCTGTCTGGGCCGGAACCGTGCCTGCCTGCCCGGCGTTTGGGACCGGGCCAGGGCGGGCATTCTTGGCGGCGGCATGCGCCGTGAGTCTGACGGTGCTGTGCCTGAGCGGCTGCTCGGGACGGTCCGGCGGCGGGCTGCCGATGGCGGCAACGACCGACGAGCGCGAGTGCCTCGTCCGCGCCATGTACTTTGAATCCAATCGCTCGAGTTACGACGGCAGCGTTGCGGTCGGAACGGTGGTGATGAACCGCGTGGAGTCCGATCGCTTCCCCAGCTCGATCTGCGGCGTCGTCGGCCAGCACAAGCAGTTCGCACCGGGCGTACTCACGGCGCGCATGGATCCCAAGCAAATGAAGACGGCGGTGACGGCCGCCGATGCGGTCCTGAAGGGTGCGCGCCACCCGAAAGTCGGCCCGGCCATGCATTTCCACGCCGCCAGCTACAATAACCCCTATCCCGCGCGATACATGACGGTCGCCGGCGGCAACGCCTTCTACCTCAAGCCCGGCCGACGCTGGCAGCACGAATATACGGGGAGCGTCTCGACAACGGAGGCGAAGCCCGTCGAGAACATCACGAAGCGTGCCTCCACGATCCTTGCCGGCGCCGCAGCAGTGGTTCCCGGCGCGGCCGCCGCAGGCGTCCCGTGCGAGGGTGCGGAGGACGCGGGCGCCATTTCGCTGGCCTGCGAGACCGAGGCCGCCGGGCGTTAGAAACGGCGGCTCCGACGGTTGATAGGTCATGGCCTTATTGATGGCCTGCCAAGTCGCTTTGCGGTGAATATCGAACAGGATCTTGTGATCCAAATCCTCGACATCAACGATGCCCGGGTTGAGCCAGACAGAGACGATGATGCCGAGCTCGTCCGCCTTATCCTTCGGGATATCGCCGGAGCGCACCGCATCGAGAACGCCCATGGCCGTGGCGTACTGCACCGTGCCCATCAGAATATTCGTGTACCGCGAGTCGTCCACCGTGACCTTGCTCACGCAGATGGTCGGCGGCCGCACCATGACGTCGGTGTTCAACAGCGCCAGCACGCGGCTGTGGCCTTTTACCTGATCTCCGAGGAGATTGGCGAAGGCGCTGCCCATGGGGCCGTCCATCTCGCCGATGGCGACTTCCGGTTCCGCGGCGGTGCCGGGCGGTCCGCCGGCGACAAGGCTCTCGCCCACTCTCATGACAATACGGTCAGACATGATCTGTCCTGTTCCTCGTTTGGTTTGTGGTGATTGCGCGCGGACTATGGCGGGGCCCGCCGGACATCGCAATGCCTACAAGCGAGTACAATGCCGCAGGCGCTTCCGACACCTGCCTACTCAGTCATGTCCACGTAGCAGATGTACTTGTTGGCAAGGAAACCTTGGGGGCCTTCGTAGGCGCGATCGTCATTGATACCTTTCATGACGAACACGGCCCGCCACCCGCGTTCCGGAGACGGATCGTTCGTCAACACGAACTGCCCAGGACGCAGC
>JARRPE010000280.1:0-2711 GCA_037383205.1 Methyloceanibacter sp. | reverse complement strand
GTCTACGCTTTTCCATCTGCAGTTCCTTTCATACCTCGCGGCGTACGACTGCATAGCAGTCCAAACGGACCCAATTGCCCAAGCCTTGATGTCGATTTTTGGCACGAGGCATACGTCAAGCCCGAAGCCGAGAATGTCTGCTTAAGAGTGAAAACCGGATGTGGCCTAGCCAAGGCACAACGGCCGCTCATGACGCAAAGTGGTCATCTTGCGCTGGGCTAACAATCACCCAGCCTGTCAAGGTCGGACAGGCTCAATGGCCACACCCGCAAAATGAGAATAGAGCGCCAGCGCACGAGTGATGTACGAAGCGTCGTTGAGACCCAAAAATGCTCCCAGCGAACCGCCGGTTCTTGCAAGCCCGTAATAATTCCATAGTCCCGGTGCGGCCTGCGTCAAAAAGTGCACCGACTGCAGATCTCCAGGGTCAAACAGCGTCACTATAAAGATCTTGACCGGAGTGACGTTTTCGATCGCGACCACGACCCTCTCGGGCTCGGCTGCAACCTGCATGCGGTATACAACAACCTCACCGCTTCTGTTGTCGGTCTCTGCAAAATAAAGATAGGGGCGATTTTGCACCTCAGAGACTGTGAAATCGGGCCTTGGGCGTCCCAAATCGGGCCCATCCAAGGCGGTAGCGTGGGTGATAAGCGTTTGCCACTTCTCGTCTGTGACCGACCAGTACTTGAGGCCTCGTAGCGTTGAAATTGCACCGAAGCGCGATAGAAGCCCATCGACGCCGCCGGTATAACGGAATTGGCCGGCAACAGCCACAAGGATGCCGTCGTTCGGGGTCCAACCCGTGCAAGATGGCGGGAGCCATGACTTTCCGGGATGACCCTCCTTCCACAAACGAGCATTCGGTGGCTTCCCAGGCCGCGCATATTTGGGAACAGACTGCACGCCTTCGCACGGCGGGACTGGGTTCTGCTGAGCGATAGTTGTGCCGCCGAAGGCAATCCAGATCACAATCAGCAGAAGTGCCCTCAACGTATCATCTCCCTTTGGCGCCCAATCATGGAGCGATGATTTGCAGCCGCTGTGCGTGAAGATTGATTTCGACAGGCAGCGCGCCAACCATCTCCCCGTCTATTTGCACGGGGATATCGACTTGGCCGTCCACTCGAACCCATCCTACGACCTCGATATGAACATCAGGATCAAAGCGGATTAGTCCAGATGCGAGCGCCGCAAGCTGCCGCAGTCGAACAAGTGGACCGCGTCCCCCAAAGCGCAGCACATGGAACTTAGTCTGTGTGAGCGCGGCGTCTTTGCACAAAACAAATCCTCCGGCATACCGCGGAGCCCTCGTTATGATGATCCATTCCGCCTCACTGTTTCCGCGATCAGTCGTCAGCTGCAAGTCTCGGTGCCGTTCAGAGAGCAGCGCGCGGACAACAGGCCCTGCAAAGCCTACTTGGCCGAGTTGGCGAGTGCCGGTGGTCTCAAACTGGCGAACGGCCTCTGCATCGAAGCCGATGCCGACGACGAACAGGAATGGACGTCCGTTGACCTGACCAACTGGAATTCTCCGAACCTTCCCATGGAGCAAGATTTGGGCAGCCCGCTCGGGAGAGGATGGTAGGCCAACTTCCCGAGCAAAAACGTTCGCGGTACCAGTGGGAATAATGCCGAGCGGAGTTGGGGATCCTAGGAGGCCCGCCGCGACGTCATGAACTGTACCGTCGCCGCCAGCCGCGACGACGGCCTCGAATCGTCCCGAGGCGGCAGCTTCGGCCGCGATGCCCATGCCCTCGCCGTGTCGGCTTGTCTCGACGATCTCGGTACTTGCGCCCTGGTCCCATAATAGCCGCAGAACCGCATGATAGCGACGATGTGCGGCGGGACCAGCATTGGGATTGTGGAGAATGAAAAACGCGCGCTTCATTGGAAAGGGTCGCGGGGTCGCAATCACTCGGTTACTCAGTTACTCGGTTACTTTCTAAGCTAGAAATTTTGGCGTCTACCATGAGATTGAACTCAAGATTAGCGGGTCTTTGGCGGCAAATTCGGTCCTATCCTCTCGAATTGGATGTACTTGTGGCGATTTTTGCCCTCGCTGCCGCAAGTTTTACATTCTTCAAGCTCTTGAGCGAGATGCGCGAAGGCGAAACGCACAGTGCTGACCAAGCCATTCTATTGGCCCTGCGCGAGCCAAATGACCCCTCCAATCCGATCGGTCCGGAATGGTTGGAATCGATTTTTCGTGATCTAACCAGCCTTGGCAGCCCTGTAGTGCTTGGCCTCATCACGATTGCTGCTATTTGCTATCTGTGGATCGACGGCAAGCGAGCGGTGGGCTTATTCGTTGCAATAGCAATCGCGGGTGGCGCAATTTTATCTTTGCTCTTGAAGCTCGGCTTTGCCCGTCCGCGCCCAGAGCTCGTCTCCCATCTGGTCAACGTCAATTCGTTCAGCTTTCCGAGTGCCCACGCGACGATGGCAACAATCACCTACCTCACGCTCGGTGTCCTTCTCGCGAGCGTGCAATGCCGAAGGCGCATGAAGATATACCTTATCTCTATCGCACTGATCCTCGCCGTCATTGTTGGCTTTACGCGCATTTTTCTTGGAGTCCATTGGCCGACGGATGTCATCGCGGGCTGGTGCATCGGAACCGCCTGGGCGCTCGGCTGCTGGCTGTTGGCAACCTGGCTACAATATCGCGGCACCCTTGAGCGAGAGAACGCTTCACCCGTTGATTAAAC
>JARRPE010000279.1:0-2746 GCA_037383205.1 Methyloceanibacter sp. | reverse complement strand
TTCGTCCTGCAACGGATGCACTTGCAGTTTCATGGCGTCGAGAGTGGTTTGAGGGTCGCCAGCGCCAAGGTGAAGCCGCCGAGCGCGGCCAGCAAGGCGGCGGCGCCGAATTGTGCGACCAGCCAGAACGCCAGGGCCGCCGCCGCCAAGCGCGACACATGGATCAGGATGGCATAGCGCGCGGACTGCCCGCCCACGATCCGTCCGACCTCAATCCTGAGGACCGCGAAGTAGCCCGCGCCGAGCAGAACGCCGAGAACCAAGAACGTCGCGATGTGAAGTGCCATCTCCATGATTAGTCGCTCTGTATTCTCTGCCAGACGAGATAGAAGCCGATCGCCGCGCCCAAGAAGATCAGGCTCCCCGTCCAAAATACCCCCTGGTCGTAGGTCCGGTCGAGCCAGCGCCCGAGAAGCGCACCGAGAATCGTGGGCGTCACCACCAGCCAGCCGAGCGAACCGATCATCGACAGGTTCTGCCACAGTGGCCGCTCGCCCTCCCGTTCCCAGCGCGCGCGGCGTTCCGCTCGCTGTTCGACCGACCGATAAAGGCCGTTTCCGTTGTCTTCGTTGTTGCTGCCGTCACTCATCGGTCTGCGTTTCTAGATCGTCGCCCTGCGCTGCGAAACCGCCCAGGTGGGGCATGAAGTATCCGTGCCCCGTTTGAATGTACCGATCGAGCTGGCGCATGAGCCCCATATGCATGCGCGTCGCGGTCGTCCTGGTCTTCGCCTCGGCGTCCGCCTCGCTGCGAAGCTCATCGAGGACGGCCGCGCCGAGCCGCTCCAAGCTCGGGCCCGAAACGGCTTGGCGGGTAGCGATCTGAACCCGGTCGCCCCCCTCGACACGGAAGATGCCGCCCCGCACCGCGATATGCCCGGTATCACCCCCTCGGGTCCGCCACTCGACAACCGTCACGGCCAGCACGGTGAGGAAATCAGTGTGACCTGGCAGAATGACGAACGAGCCGCTGCGATCTTCGGCACGCACCGAAACGATGCCGGTGAGCTCAGCCTCGACGGCCAAGGGCGAGACGATCTGCAGGTGCATTCCTACCCGCCTCGGCTTTCGTTCTGCTTGCGGCGCGCGTCCTCGATGGTGCCGATCATGTAGAGCGAGGACTCGTCCCACGCATCAGTCTCACCCCCAAGGATGGCTTCACAGCCCGTCAGCGTGTCGTCGATCGGCACGGTCGCCCCAGTCTCGCCGGTGAATTGCGCGGTCACCGCGAAGGGCTGGGTGAGAAACCGTATCAGACGGCGGGCCCGGATCACGGCCTGGCGATCCTCGGAACTCAGTTCACCCATACCGAGAAGGGAAATGATCTCCTGCAATTCGCGGTAATGCTCGATCAAGCGACGGCACTCCCCGGCAATGAGATGATGGCGCGCGCCGACCACGGTTGCGTCCAACATCACGGACGTCGAATCGAGCGGATCGATGGCCGGGTAGAGACCTTGGCTCGCCATTTCGCGGCTAAGAACAATCGCCGCGTCGAGATGGGTGAAGATGTTAGCGACAGCGGGATCCGTGAAATCGTCGGCGGGAACGTAGACGGCCTGGATAGAGGTTACCGCCGCACCGCGCACGGACGTGATGCGCTCCTCGAGGCTCGCGATCTCTGTCGCGAGTGTCGGCTGGTAGCCCACCTGTGACGGGAGGCGCCCGAGTAGCCCCGAAACCTCGCCGCCGGCTTGCAGAAACCGGAACACATTGTCGATCAGGAGCAGCACGTCGCGGTGCATCGTGTCGCGAAAATACTCAGCGAGGGTCAGCGCGCTGAGCCCTACCCGCCAGCGGGTTCCCGGCGGCTCGTTCATCTGCCCCAACACCAGCGCGGTCCGATCGATGACGCCGGTTCGCTTGAGCTCCTGCCACAGCTCGTGGCCTTCGCGGGACCGCTCGCCGATCCCGGCGAAGATGGAGAGCCCTGCGTATTTCTCAGCCGTGGAGTGAATCAGCTCCATGATGAGGACGGTTTTTCCCACCCCTGCTCCGCCGAACATCGCCGCCTTGCCGCCCCTGGCAAGCGGGGCTAGCAGATCGATCACCTTGATTCCCGTCAGCAGAATCTCCCGCGTGCCGGTCTGCTCGTCCAGCGGCGGCGGTGGCCGGTGGATCGGTAGCCGGGAGATATCGGCCGGAAAGCCTGGCCCCCCGTCGATCACCTCCCCGGTTACGTTAACCATGCGCCCCAGCAGCGCCTCGCCGACCGGCACGGCGATCGGACCGCCGCTGTCGCGCACCCGCATGCCGCAGTACAGGCCCTTCGTGTCGCCTAGGGAGACACACCTCACCGAGCGCATATCGAGATGCTGCTGCACCTCGAGCACGAGCGAGCGATCGCCATCGGCGACCTCTAGAGCCTGACTGATGGGCGGCAGGGGCGGCGCAGCGATCTCCACATCGACGATGGAGCCCTCAATGCCCTTGATGGCGCCGTCGACCCGCTCCTGTTCGCAAACTTCGCGCTCGTCCTCCATGGGCACTATCCTTCGTCTTGGGAACGGCCTCCGTACTATTGTATCAGCTTTTCACGCCACGCTGCGTGGGGGCGCTCCTATTCGCGCCCTCTGTAACCGCCGAGCCGCTGCGACTGGCCCAAAGTCGCATGGCTGCATTGTGTCAGAACCTGACCTTCCGGGCGTCTGTCAGAATGACTGGTCCTTGCCCAAAGCAAACATCAACCTACCGGCGGGGCCTCCCCAGCCAAGCCCAATATCGCGTCTCCTAGCTTGCAGGGTGTA
>JARRPE010000278.1:3686-5350 GCA_037383205.1 Methyloceanibacter sp. | reverse complement strand
CTTCGGACATGGTCTCTTCTCCCATGTCGTCCTGCGCGTAAGAAGGGGCGGATAGGGAGGCGGACCCAAGCAGCAACGCCGTTCCAAACATCAACGCACTCAAGAGCTTGAGCATTCTCTTCGTTCCTTCGATTAGAGGCGCGGCCAGTCGCCGCGCAGCGGAAAATAGTGGTTTAAAACCATCCCCTGGCAAGTAGGAAAATGCGTTGGACCCGTGAAAAGTTCCCGTGGTTCGCGACCGCCAGGCGGGTCCGTGAGGAGCCCGCGCCGCGCCATCGTTCGTGACATGCATTCAACACGCAAAGCGCCTATGCTCGCGCCAGTCCCAAGGCCGTGCCGGACAACAAGATCCTGCCGGCCTTGAACCCGGGTCAACGGGAACACTGCTCGCGGGACGGTGTTTGCAAATAACGAACTAGATGACGAAATCCCATTATGAGAAACGTCTACTCCGCAGCCTCGGCCTTCTTCCGTGGGCTGCGCTTACCGCTGGCGGCCAGTTTGGTCACTGACTTCGCGGGTGCTTTCGAAACGTTGGCGCTTGAAGCTCCGCGCCGTCCCAGCAGCTGCTTGAGATACTGCCCCGTATAGCTGTTCTTGACGGCCGCCACCTCTTCGGGCGTGCCGGTGGCGACCACGTGGCCGCCGCCGTCGCCGCCTTCGGGGCCGAGGTCGATGATGTGGTCGGCGGTCTTGATCACTTCGAGATTGTGCTCGATGACGATCACGGTGTTGCCCTGGTCCACCAGCTCGTGCAGCACCTCGAGCAGCTTCGCCACGTCGTGGAAGTGAAGTCCCGTGGTGGGCTCGTCGAGAATATACAGTGTCCGTCCTGTCGCGCGTTATGAAAGCTCCTTGGAGAGCTTGATGCGCTGGGCTTCGCCGCCGGACAGCGTCGTCGCCTGCTGGCCTACATGGATATAGCCGAGGCCAACCCGGGCGAGAGTGAGGAGCTTGTCGCGCACGCTTGGGACCGCCTTGAACAGCTCGGCGGCCTCGTCCACGGTCATGTCCAGCACGTCGGCGATGGACTTGCCCTTGAACTTGATTTCGAGGGTTTCGCGGTCGTAGCGCTTGCCCTTGCACACGTCGCAGGTGACGTAGATGTCGGGCAGGAAGTGCATCTCGATCTTGATGACGCCGTCGCCCTGGCAGGCTTCGCAGCGCCCGCCTTTCACATTGAAGGAGAAGCGGCCCGGCTTATAGCCGCGCGTCTTTGCCTCGGGCAGCTCGGCGAACCATTCGCGGATGGGCGTGAAGGCGCCCGTATAGGTGGCGGGGTTGGAGCGCGGCGTGCGGCCGATCGGGCTCTGGTCAATATCGATGACCTTGTCGAGATGTTCGAGGCCGACGATCTCGTCGTAGTCGCCGGGGAGCTCGCGCGCATTGTTCAGCTTGCGGGCGACCGCGCGGTAGAGCGTCTCGATGAGGAAGGTGGACTTGCCGCCGCCCGAGACGCCCGTCACGCAGGTGAAGAGGCCGAGCGGAATGTCCACATCGATGTCTTTCAGATTGTTCTCGCGCGCGCCTTTCACTTTGAGGGCGCGCCCGCGCTTCGGCTTGCGGCGGTCCTTGGGCAGCGCGATCTGCATGAGCCCGGTGAGGTACTGTCCGGTGAGACTGTCCGGGGACTGCATGATTTGCGCAGGCGTACCTTCAGCCAC
>JARRPE010000278.1:0-3669 GCA_037383205.1 Methyloceanibacter sp. | reverse complement strand
CCGGCGCCGGGGCCCATGTCGACCACGTGGTCGCTTTCTAGGATCGCGTCTTCGTCGTGCTCCACCACGATCACGGAGTTGCCGAGATCGCGCAGGTGCTTCAGCGTTTCGAGCAGCCGGGCATTGTCGCGCTGATGCAGGCCGATGGACGGCTCGTCCAGCACGTAGAGCACGCCGGTGAGGCCCGAGCCGATCTGGGAGGCGAGGCGGATGCGCTGGCTCTCGCCGCCCGAGAGGGTGCCGGAAGCGCGGGCGAGGGTTAGGTATTCCAAACCGACGTCGTCGAGGAACCTCAGCCGCTCGCGGATCTCTTTGAGGATGCGCTCGGCGATCTCGTTCTGCTTGTCCGTCAGTTCGCCGGGCAGGGTGTCGAACCACTCCTTGGCTTCGCGGATGGAGAAATCCGACACTTCGCCGATATGGAGCCCGGCGATCTTGACCGCCAGCGCTTGCGGCTTCAGGCGGTAGCCGAGACAGGCCTCGCAAGGCTGGTCGGACTGGTAGCGCTCCAGCTCCTCGCGCACCCAGTTGCTTTCGGTCTCGCGCCAGCGACGCTCGATATTGGTGATGACGCCTTCGAACGGCTTCTCGGTCTGGTAGCGGCGCACGCCGTCGTCATAGGTGAAGGTGACGTCGTCCAGGGAGCCGTACAGCACGATCTCGCGGAAGTCTTCGGGCAGGTCCTTCCACGGCTTCGTCATGGGCTGCTTGTAGTGCTTGGCGACGGCCTCCAGCGTTTGCTGGTAATAGGGCGACGTCGCGGAGGTGCGCGTCCAGGGCGCGATGGCGCCGCGGTTCAGCGACAGCGTATCGTCCGGCACGACGAGGTCCGGCTCGAAGAACAGTTCGGTACCGAGCCCGTCGCATTCGGGGCAGGCGCCATACGGGTTGTTGAACGAGAAAAGCCGCGGCTCGATCTCCTCGCTTGTCTTCGCCGGGCCCGCGCTCGTCGGCGAACTCGGCGATGGCGATGCCGTCCGAGAGCGACAGCGCGGTCTCGAGGGAATCGGCCAGCCGCGCGGACATGTCGGCGCGCACCACGACCCGGTCCACCACCACGTCGATATCGTGCTTCAGCTTCTTGTCGAGCTTAGGCGCTTCGGAAATCTCGTGGAATTCGTTGTCGATCTTGACCCGTTGGAAGCCCTTCTTCTGCATCTCCGCCAGCTCTTTCCGGTATTCGCCTTTGCGGCCGCGCGCGATGGGCGCCAGCAGGTACAGCCGCGTGCCTTCGGGCAGCGCCAGCACCCGGTCCACCATCTGGCTCACGGTCTGGCTCTCGATGGGAAGCCCCGTGGCGGGCGAATAGGGGATGCCGACCCGCGCCCAGAGCAGGCGCATATAATCGTAGATCTCCGTCACCGTGCCCACGGTCGAGCGTGGGTTCTTCGACGTGGTCTTCTGCTCGATGGAGATGGCCGGCGACAGACCCTCGATATGGTCCACGTCCGGCTTCTGCATCATGTCGAGGAACTGGCGCGCATAGGCGCTCAGCGATTCCACATAGCGCCGCTGCCCTTCGGCATAGATCGTGTCGAAGGCGAGCGAAGACTTGCCGGAGCCCGAAAGGCCCGTAATCACCACGAGTTTTTCGCGCGGCAGGTCGAGGGACACGTTCTTGAGATTGTGTTCCCGGGCGCCGCGAATGGAGATGGATTTTGCCGTCATACTGGGGGCTAATGTCGGGGGATGCGCGGCCTCGCGCAAGGCATAAGAGGCCGCAGGCGGGCGGGCATCAGCGGTTTTTCATCAGGAGATCAGCGCCAGCTTCTTGAGGCGCGAGCGGATCGCGCCCGGCTTGCGCCCCAGGATCTCGCCAATGGCCGTCGGGCTTTCGCCCACGTGGTGCAGGCGGCGCAGTTCCTGCTCTTCCGCCTCGGTCCAGGGCGCATAGGCCTTGCCGTGGCTCTGCCGCAAGGTCGCCACGTCGTAGCTCTTGCCGGCAGCGTCGGCCCCGCTTGCCCCGTGCGCTTCCATGAAGGCTTGCTGCCGCAAATCGAGTTCCTTCGCCCCAAGCCGCTTCAACGCTTCAAGCGCGTCCTCCGAGGCGCTGCGGAACTCGGCGTCCTTCTCGATGGCCTGCGGGTGGACCTGCAAGGCGCGTTCATTGAGTCCCAATAGCTGTAGACCCTTGAGGCTGCGCAGTCGGGAGAGGGCCACATAGCCCTGACCGAACTCGAAGGCTTTCGAAAGATCGATCACGGCCGCGTCCAGAGACATGCCCTGGCTCTTGTGGACGGTGATTGCCCACGCCAGCCTTAAGGGGTGCTGGGTGATGCTGGCGCGTTCCGTACCGCCTTCCTCAATCTTCCAGGTGACGGGCTCGGCGACGATGCGCTTGCCGCTTTTCGTGCGCACAATTGGCGCACCGGTCTCCGGATCGAAGTCCTCCACCAGCCCCAGCGTGCCGTTGACGTAGCGTCCGGCCGGATCGTTCTTGGTGAACATCGCCACGGCCCCGCGTTTCAGGGCCAGAGTCTCCGGCGAGAGACAGCCCCGCTTCAGGGCGTCGATCGAGAACTGAGCGCCTTTGGCGGTCATGGGAAAGGTGTGCAACTCGCCGTCCAGCTTCGCGAGTTGTTGCCGGTTGATGTCGTCCACGGCCGCGTTGTGGGTGAAGAGCCGCGTGCGGGTGGGCGGCAGCGTATCGTGCGCGACGATGCGGGCGGCAAGACGCTCTCGGTGAACGTCGGTGCAGGCGTTGGCCCGGATGGCATCGAGAATATCGAGGAAGGGCCGGTCCTCCTGGCGATGCTGTTCCGACAGGTAGCACACGGTGGGATCGAGATCGCGCCAAGCGGTGGAGCCGTGGGCAAAACTCGCGTCCGCCTCGTCTTCGTCGCCGCCGAATTGCAGCATGCCGTCATCGGACTGCCGGCGAACGACCGGCGGCAGCTGAAAGAAATCGCCGACCAGCACGACCTGGAGGCCGCCGAACGGGGTGTTCGTCGCCCGCACGTGACGGCAGACCGTATCCGCCAGGGTCAAGGTCCGCGCAGGCAGCATGGACACCTTATCGATGACGAGGACTTTGGTCTTTTCGATGCGTCCCGCGAGGCGGCGGTTGCCGGCGATCGTGTCGAGGTCGCGGCGGGTGAGGGCGCCTTTGACGCCGACGCCGCTCCAGGCATGGATGGTCACCCCATGGCCATGTGTGGCGGCGATGCCGGTCGAGGCGGTATAGGCATAGGGAATGCCGGCCTCGGCCAGGTCTTCGAGGTAGCGGTTCACCGTGTGGGTCTTGCCGCTGCCAGGCCGCCCAGTCAGAAAGATGCTGGCGCCGGTCTTGAGCAGCTCCAGGGCCTCGTCTTGCGTCATGACTGTCTCCTATTCGCAGTCTCCAACCCGGAGCCGTCGGAGAATGGGCTATACCCATTCAAACGACATCAAGGTCCGATTCGCGAGCGCTGACAAAATCCATGACCATGAACCGTACCCAGTATGTCCTTGCCGCCGGTCTGATCGTGGCGACGGCGCTCGCGCTCTACGCCATGGGCCACCCTTCGGTCTGCAAATGCGGGACCGTGAAGCTCTGGCACTTCCAGGTGGTGAGCTCCGAGAACTCCCAGCACATCATCGACTGGTACACGCCCTCGCACGTCATCCACGGTTTCCTCTTCTACTTCCTGTTCTGGCTGATCGCGCCGCGCGCCTCTCTCGGTACGCGGC
>JARRPE010000277.1:0-2749 GCA_037383205.1 Methyloceanibacter sp. | reverse complement strand
GGCGGTGGCGCGGCCTGTTGGTTCTTGGCGCCCGCGCCAATGCCGATCGCGGCGCCAGCCCCTTGCAGGCCACGCTTGGAGGCGTCGTAGGCGCGGCCGCCCATCTCGAACAGGGATTTCGGTTGCTCGCCGCGCTTGTCCTCGAACGCCCGGTTCTCCCGTTCAACACGCTCGTTCAGCTGACGGACGCGCGGGTCGTTGGTGACTTTCGGGGGCAGGGTGGGGCCGTCATAGGTGTAGACCTTCACCATGCCGGCGCAATGCGGGTCCTTCTTCGCCGCGCAGGAGGCGTGATTGCCCTCCTTTGTGGTCCGCACCACGCAATAGAGCTTCAAGGCGTCGCTTTGCGTGACGCCGCTGCCCTGGAGGCGGCAGCGGTAGGTGGCATCGGGGTTCTTGCAGGTGACGCAATACTCGGCCGTGCCGGCCTTCGTAGCGGCGGGTACGGCAAGCCAGGCTGCGGCCAAAGCCATGCCAAAGCACGCCGCCGCGCGCAAAGGCCATCCGAATCGGATGCCGCCGCTCATGCGCTCAAGTCCTCCCAGGATTTCGAGGTTCCAGCCTAGCATATTGTGCTGAAGAGCAACACGGGCAGGCCGTGGCCGCCGGACCTGATCGGGATGGGTAGAGAAGGAGGCGTGTGGCCGGAAATCGCACACGCAGCGTGTTGACCGGCCCCAAGGAGACCAGTAAGCCTTTGCGTCCAGCGGAGACGTGGCCGAGAGGCTGAAGGCGGCGGTTTGCTAAACCGTTATACAGTGTAAAGCTGTATCGGGGGTTCGACTCCCCCCGTCTCCGCCAGGATCTCCCCCCTTGATTTCTTTCAAGTCGGCCGCCACGCGCGACGACAACGCAAACCTCATCCGGCCGCAAATTTGCTATGAAGGTCCGACGAGGAGGCGCGCGTGCTCTGCAATCACACGATCCATAAGCACCACCATCACTTCGGCTGGGACAACGGGATCGAGCCGATCCTGACCGTGACGCCGGGCGAGACGGTCGAGATCGAGACCATCGACGCCTCGGCCGGGCAGGTGGGTCCCGACACGACGCTCGAGCAGTTCCTCGCGCGGGATTCCTCCCGCGTGAATCCGGTGACCGGGCCCATCTTTGTCGAGGGCGCCGAGCCGGGGGATGCGGTCGCCGTGACCTTCAAGGCCTTTCAGCCCTCCGGGTGGGGCTGGACCGCGAACATTCCGGGCTTCGGGCTCCTGGCCGACCAGTTCACGGAGCCTGCGCTCCATATCTGGAAGTACGATGCGCAAAAGCTGGCGCCGGCGCTGTTCGGGCCGGGCGGGGCGGTTCCCTTGCGGCCGTTCTGCGGCACGGTTGGCCTCGCGCCCGCGGAGCCTGGCGTGCATTCGGTGGTCCCGCCGCGCCGGGTAGGCGGCAATCTCGATATTCGAGACAATGCCGTCGGCACGACGCTCTATCTGCCGGTCGAGGTCGCGGGCGGCTTGCTGTCGCTCGGCGACACGCACGCGGCCCAAGGCGACGGGGAGGTGTGCGGCACCGCAATCGAGAGCCCCATGGTCGTGGCGGTCGAGATCGGCCTGATCAAGCAGGCCGGGATTTCTTTTCCGCGCTTCGAGACGATCGGGCCTGTTTCGCGCCATCTCGACGAGGACGGCTACTGGGCCGCGACCGGGGTGGGGCCGGATCTGATGCAGGCGGCCCGTGATGCCGTCTCCGGCATGATCGATTGGCTTTGCGCGCGGACAAATATGAGCGCGGTGGATGCGTATATGCTGTGCAGCGTCTGCGCCGATCTTCGGATCAGCGAGATCGTTGATGCTCCCAACTGGACGGTTTCGTTGTATTTTCCCAAGATGGTGCTGCGCTAGGTCCGCTTGGAACTGCCGAGATGATCGTGAATAGCCCTCTGCCTGCGAGAGACCTCGATCCCAACTTTATCGAGCGGGAGCGGAACCGCCTGGCCGGTCGGGCGCTGGCCTTCCTGATCGGCCTGAACGGCGTTGCCGCGCTGGTGCTGTTGACCATCATCGCGATGGAGCCGCAGGCGACCGTCGACCGCAAGGTCACGATGGCCATGCTCGTATTCAGCGGCGGCGCTTTGGCCGCTCTTTTCAGCTCGTTCCTGGCTTACGTAAACCGGACAGTGCGGCTTCAATCTCCGAGCCGGCGCGACTTGCGACGTGCCTTGCGGACGATCGCGATCTTGGCGGTTGTCGGCAGCGGGGCGGCCTTTCTGATCGGCATGAATATGGTGGCAACAACCCAAGCTGAGAAATCCAGCTCACATCCCAAGAGCCGGCGGGAGGACAAACCGCCCAAGCGCCCGGAGATAAAGAATGCGGCGCTACCCGCGGCATTCGAATTACGGTGGAACTCGCGCGCGTAGTGCTTTGATAACAGGTTGTTTTAGGGGCCTGTCAACTCGCTGGTGAAGTCGGACCAGACTTCTTGCGCGTCCTTAGTGGCCGCGCCAACCTTTTCGTTCACGACGTCCCAATTGACGACGCGCTTTTCGACCTGCTGCTCGCGCTGATCCATGACGAACGCGGCCACGACCGTCAGCGCAACGCCGAATATTAAGCCAACTAGGAACCGCATGTGAAATCCCTCAGGAGTTGGAGCGATCATACGGCCAACCTGCCCACAAAGGAAGCAGTCGTAGCTCTAGCCGGCGCTCGTGCTGCTAACCGCTAGCCAGCCGCCGCTGATCGTCGGAGAGGTCGTTGGGGCTGTCGGCGGGCACCTCCGGCGGGCACAGTGCCGCGGCGAGGGC
>JARRPE010000276.1:0-2768 GCA_037383205.1 Methyloceanibacter sp. | reverse complement strand
AGCGCGAGGCCCGCGCCGCAGCCGCCCTCTGGCGAGCTGCGCCCTAACCCAAGAGCTTCTCGATCAGATTGACCACCACCAGAAGGATGATCGCACCGAGAGCCGCCGAAACGATCGCGCCAATAACGCCGCCGGCGATCGCCAGACGAAGGCCCAGTCTCGGGAACAGCCAGCCCGCGATGAACGCACCGGCAATACCGATGATGATATTCCACAGCAGGCCGAAGCCCGCGCCCTCGACGATGACGCCGGCCAGCCAGCCCGCGATCGCGCCGATGATCAGCGTTATGAGAATGGCGATGATATCCATGTTCTCTTCCCCGCATTTGCCGCAGGATCGTTGTCCCGCGGGTTCAAAATAGCAGCGCCGCGAAGCGCGATCACGTGGAAACGGCGATGGCGCACAACCTGTGCAGCCGACAGACAGGCCACAGCAGACATCGCGTAAAGATTGAGGGGGCTGGTGGTAGCGGAGGAGGGACTCGAACCCCCGACACGCGGATTATGATTCCGCTGCTCTAACCGGCTGAGCTACTCCGCCCCACTGCAGCGTGGGCGCGCCCCACGCGTTCCGGGTCACCGGCCTCTTAGACCGCAAGTTCGCCCCACGCTCAAGTAGGGCGCTTGGCCGATA
Organism: Methyloceanibacter sp.; assembly: GCA_037383205.1. Classification (GTDB taxonomy): domain Bacteria; phylum Pseudomonadota; class Alphaproteobacteria; order Rhizobiales; family Methyloligellaceae; genus Methyloceanibacter. The sequence goes on along the minus strand of JARRPE010000276.1, from coordinate 2,134 downwards.
GCGCTAAGATCCAAGCGCTAAAATAGCGCGAAGCGCGGTAGCGTAGATTAAAAACTCTAACGCTCGGCCAATTGACTCTGGAAGCGGCGATATAGGGACCGCCAGTAATTCAAGTCAAGCATTCTCCGCGCGAATGCGGCCTTGGGCTTAGGAGCCGCGGCCTCGGCCTCGCCGCCGACCCTCGCACCGGAGGCTAGGAACGTCCTGGCGGCCTGCGTGCCGATGCCAAGGCCCGGCTCCTTGACGAAGCGCAGCATCGTGAACAGGCCAACGGGCCAGAGCGGCCGCCGCTCCACAAGGCGCAGGTCCTCGCAGACCAGAATGCGCTCGGGCTCGAACACCGCGTGCCAGCCGATGAGATCGGCGAAATGCGCCAGCTTCCGTTCCAAGAAACCGCGAATGCCATGCTCCTGGCTGAAATGGTTGACGAGGATCACCTCACCACCAGGCGCACACACGCGCTCCAACTCGCGCATGACTTTCATCGGGTCGGGCACGACCGTCATCACATACATCGCGACCACGGTGTCGAAGCTCTCGTCCGCAAAGCCAAGAGCGCTCGCGTCCATCTCGTGCAGGCCGTCCACATTCTCGAGTTTCTTCTTGGTGACTTTCTCCTGCGCCTTTTTCAGCATCTCCGGCGAAAGGTCGATGCCCGTGACGGTCAAGTGCTCCCCATAGGCCGGCAGCGACAGCCCCGTGCCCACGCCAACCTCGAGCACGCGCCCTTTACGCTTGTTGATGAGCCGGACCGCGTGCTTCCGGCCCGCATCGGCGACCTGACCGAAGGTGTAATCGTATACCGGCGCCCAGCGGCGGTAGGCGTGTCGAACGGACTCCGTGTCCATTATCGGATGTTTGGAAGACAACGCTGAACCCTCCCCGAGGCTATGCCGCTTGCCCGAGCCGCGGCCCTATCGCGATTGTGCCAAGTACGCCTCGGCCGGCAGCGGCGCTGCCTGAGCCGGGATGGCATCCTTGGCCGTGAAGGCTTCCCCGGCGGACTTAATCCAGCCGCCGCCAAGAAGCCGCTCCCCGCCGCCAATCGCGGCGTAAAACACACAAGCCTGTCCCGGGGACACGCCCTCCTCGCCGTCGGCGAGCTCCACGAACACGGCCCCATTCTCGGACACGACCGTCGCGGGCTGCAGCGGCCCCGTGGACCGGATCCGCGCCAGAACGTCGAGGCCGCCGGCAACCGCCGTCTCGAAGGGCTCATCGCCCAGCCAGTTAATATCACGCAGTTCCACGCTCCGCGCCAGCAGCACCTCGCGCGGCCCCACCACCACCTCGTGGCGGGAGGCATCAAGCTTGACCACATAAAGCGGCTCGGCTGCGGCAATACCAAGGCCCCGGCGCTGTCCGATGGTATAATTGATGATGCCTGTATGCCGGCCCAGCACCCGGCCGTCTACATGGACGATCGTACCAGGCTCGGCCGCACCCGGACGCAGCCGCTCGATCACCTGGGTGTAGCGTCCGGACGGTACGAAGCAGATATCCTGGCTGTCCGACTTGTCGGCGATATCGAGGCCAAACGCGCGCGCGAGCGCCCGCGTCTCGCCCTTCGGCAGCCCCCCCAAAGGGAATCGCAGAAAGGCGAGCTGCTCCGGCGTGGTATTGAACAGGAAATAGCTCTGGTCGCGCTCCTTGTCGTCGGCGCGGTGCATCTCCCAAGCCTTCTCGCCGGGGAAACTCTTAATGTAGTGACCCGTGGCGAGCGCGTCCGCCCCCAGCCCCTGCGCCGTCTCCAGCAAATCCCGGAACTTGACCGTCTGGTTGCAGGCGACGCACGGCACCGGGGTCTCGCCCGACAGATAGCTGTCGGCGAAGGCGCCCATCACCGACTGCTCGAACTGCCGCTCATAGTCGAGAACGTAGTGGGGAATATCGAGCGCCACGGCCACACGGCGGGCATCCTTGATGTCCTGGCCGGCGCAGCAGGCGCCCTTCTTGGCCACCGCCTCACCATGGTCGTAGAGCTGCAGCGTGATGCCGACGACGTCATATCCCTCGCGCTTCAACAGGCCGGCCACGACCGAAGAGTCGACGCCGCCCGACATGGCGACGACAACCCGCGTCTCGGACGGACGCCCTGGGAGATGCAAACTGTTAACCATAATTGCTGTTAGGC
>JARRPE010000275.1:0-3288 GCA_037383205.1 Methyloceanibacter sp. | reverse complement strand
TTGGCCGTCGGCGGGATTTGTTCGGCGGCTGCCGCGGCTCGCTTTGTGTGTGCATCAAGCATGTCCGTAACGGCTCGCAAGACGGCGACCCGTGTCGGGTCGGAACTTTCTTCATAAATGGCGCGCCTGGTTGCCGGCCAGATTTTCGCCTGAGCTTCCAAAGTACGTGACAGGAAAGCATTCCAAGCTTCCCGGCTTCGTATGTCTTCAGGCGCCGGGAGCCTCGTTTTCGCATATTTGAGTATCGTTGTCTGGAGTTCGGTTCGTCCGGGATTTTCCAGAAGATCGACGGTCAAGAACGCGGAACTTATCGCTGCCGCCTCATTCACGAGCGTGGACTGGCGTGCCTCTCGCCAGCCTAGTGCGGAGCTGAACGCAAAACCAAGCAACAAACCGAGGAGTGCAAGCACTGCGCCGAGGGAAGTTCCTCCGGGAATCTGTTCGGAAGCGACCTTGTCATATCCACGACGGATGAATTCGACCTGACCGACGTGGAAGCCGATGAGTGCGGCCAGGGGTAGAGTAACGAAAACAAGCGTGGCCAAGTACGGAAATGGCAGCATCGGTCCGTAAAAGCCGGTGTAGAGCGCTGCAGTATCTGCACTGTTCATTTTGAAGCGCTCCCTAGCGGATTGACTTTGCGCATGCCTTAGAGGCTGATTTGAAACTTGTTGAGTGAGTTCAGTTAGTTGTGATTCCATTCGGTTACGAAGCTGAATGGAGATTGACATGGCCTGGACCGAACTCACTCGCCGCCGATATGACCGGAGCGGCGGACGATATGCAAGCGATCTGACCGATGCGGAATGGGCAGTGATCGCGCCTTTGCTGCCGCCACGGAAAAAGACTGGCCGGCCGCGAACCACCGAGTTGCGAGATGTTGTGGACGCGATCCTCTACATCGCTACGACGGGGTGCCAGTGGCGGATGCTGCCCAAGGACTTTCCGCCGGTGTCAACTGTTCGGGGCTATTTCTACGCCTGGCGCGACGACGGGCTGTTGGTTGAGGTGAACCGCAAGTTGGTCGAGGGCGCACGCTTGGTTGAGGGGCGCAAGGCTGGACCGGGGCACGGTTATGAGACTGTGAATGTGGTATTGCGGCTTGATGGCCTGACCCAGGTTACGATTGACTTCGTGTCATTGCGTTGACGTGTCGACCATCAGGTTGCCCCGGCAGCGGGCGAGATGTGACTTCATAGGAGCCTGACGGTCGGCGTACCATCACAGTCCTGTCCTCTTCGATCGGTGCTTGGGCCATTCCAGCGAAAGGGCCTTCCATGGATCACGTTATCATCGGCGTCGACACGCACAAAGACAATCATATTGCCGTTGCCATAGACGCGCAGGGTGCTCGACTTGGCAGCACAACAATTTCCACCACGCGCAAGGGTTACCAAGATCTTGAAGTCTGGGCGGCGCAGTTCGGTCAAGTCAAAGCCTTCGGGATTGAGGGAACCGGCTCATTTGGCGCGGGCCTGTCCAGAGATCTGCTGGCCAAGGGTCACGAGGTTCTGGATGTGATGCGCCCCAACCGCCAGCTTCGCTATCTTCATGGTAAATCCGACAGCCTCGACGCCGAGAGCGCGGCGAGGTCGGTGCTGAACGGGCAAGCCACCGCGGTAGCCAAGACACAGACCGGGTCATCCGAGATGATCCGTCACCTCAAGGTTGCACGAGACAGCGCGGTGAAGGCCAAGTCACAGGCGATGATCACGCTGAAAGCGTTGATCGTAAATGCACCAGCAGAACTTCGTGACATGCTTGATGGGATCAGAGGACGGGTTGCTTTGGTGCGCCATGTTGCAGCCTGGCGGCCAGGAAAGATCACATCCCCGACGGCATCCGCCAAGGCGGCCATGCGCGCGATCGCGCGACGCTGGCTCGCGCTGCATGAGGAAATCAACGCCCACGACCAGGAGCTTGAGCGGCTGGTCCGGGAGAAAGCACCCGAGCTGATGAAATCGCATGGTATCTCCACGATGACCGTGGCCGAGATGCTGATCCTTGTGGGCGACAACCCAGAGCGCATCCAATCCGAAGCTGCTCTCGCGAAGCTGTGTGGCGTCTGCCCGATCCCAGCCTCAAGCGGTAAGACCAACAGGATGCGTTTGAACCGTGGCGGCAATCGGCAAGCCAACGCCGCTCTCTACCGGGTCGCCATTGTGCGCATGCGCGATGATGAAAGAACCAAGGCCTATGCCATGCGGCGAACTGCGGAAGGCAAAACCCGACGCGAAATCGTGCGCTGCATAAAGCGCTACATCGTGCGGGAAATCTATCGGGCCCTATGCGTATCACCAACCGCGGCGACCAGCGCTTGACAAACATAGGAGCATCAGCGCTTTGCGCTGGTTATGCTGCCACCTTAACCACCGTGGCAGCTTCGGCTTCAAGGGCTTTTTGCTCGGCCCTGATCTGATTGGGCGTTTTGTATCCATGTCGCTGGCGAAGCCATGACGCGTTGTACTCGGCGGCAAAGGAGCCGAGGGCTGCACGAAGCTCGTCGACGGTTTCGAAGTGGCGCACCCAGAGGAGCTGACATGTAGTTTGAGCCGTGATCGTGGCGCAAGGTCAGCCCCTTAACCACGTCTGGCCCAACAGCTCCAAAGTGGTGCGTGACGCCCTGTCGAACGGGCTCCAACGCCTCCCACCGACTTGCGCTTGATGACGCGTGGGTGCCGATGAATTCGCCAGAACAATGATCGACGACGACAAAGACGTAGGCGCGGCCCTCCTGTGTAGTGAACGTCTGGGTCATGTCGGTCCCCCAGACCTCATCGACCTTCTCGGTGACGATGGTGCCGTCATGGGGATGAGCGTCGCGTTGAACAGGGCGCTGCGGTGCCAGCAGGTTATTCTCCTTCATGACCCGTCGAACCCGGCGGGCGGCTGTGCGCACGCCTATGGCCCGCAGTCGCGCCCAGACCTTGCGGTAGCCCTCACCGGAAAAGGGAGAGGCGGCGATCACCGTCTCAATATGGCTCAGCAGCTCGGCGTCACTGCAGGCCCCTTGCGGCCCACGACGCTTTGGGGGCCGCCCCGTATTTGCGGCTTCTCCACCACTGGCCGCGGCACGATGCCGGTAGACCGTCGCGCGAGGAACACCCCAGACCCCGCAAACGCGGGACATCCCAAAACGGCGGCGTGTGGAGATCGAATACGCCTGGCTCATCTCTTCGACCTCCGCCGGGCAAAAGGGCGCCCGCCCTCCAGCTTATCGATCTTCGCATAAAGCAGCTCGTTATCCATGGTGATCTCGCCCACCTTGGCCTGGAGCCGCGCGATCTC
>JARRPE010000274.1:0-3552 GCA_037383205.1 Methyloceanibacter sp. | reverse complement strand
GCGACATTCCTCAAGCGGCTCCGAGTTCGCGACCCTTGCTGCCCGCCTCGCGCAGCGTCGAGCGGATCGCCGTCCGGCCCGCAGGCCTATCGATCGTGCGGCTTACGCTCCTCAGACAGAACCTCGAGCAGTAATGGATTCGGGAAGCGTCGGCGTTGCGTGATGGCATAGAAGTGCTCATTCACATTCGGAATGAGACATTGTTGAACGAGAATCCCTGCCGCCAGTTCGTCCTTGACGACGATGGGCGGCACGAGGGTCACGCCCTCGCTCTCTCTCGCCAAGAGGCGGAGCATCGTCATGTCATCCACTTCCGCAAGCACGATAGGCTCAATGCCGTGCCGCGCGAGTTCGCGGTCGAACGCAACGCGAATATCGCTATCGACGCTGGGGAGGAGAATCGGCACGCGCCTCAAATCTTCCGGATAACGAATGCGCTTCTTCTTGAGACGCGGCCCGCCGACGAGACAAACCGGCTGCTTCCGCATCAATCGGCTGACCAAGCTCGTACTCGCGTCCAGCTGCCTGTCGGAATTTGTCAGCACCACATCGATGGCGAGTGACTCAAGCGCGCTGAGAAGGTCCCGCATGGTGCCAGAGCGAATGATCAGTTCCACATCGGTGCGGCCGACAAGCGGACCAAGGAACTCGATCTGGAAGTTGCGAGACAGGGTCGTGATCGCGCCCACGCGCAACACTTGCTGGCTGTCGCGTGGGCGCCCCTGGAGCGTACTCAACAGCTCGTCGCCCGCCTGAAAAATCGTATCGGCGTAGTCGAGGGCAATCCGCCCCGCTTCGGTGAGAATCAGCCGTTTTCCAATTCTTTCGAAGAGCGGATGACCGACCTGTTCCTCGAGCTTCTTTAGCTGGGTCGATAAGGCCGACTGCGACAAATGCAACTTGCTGGCCGCGCGCGTCAGGCTGCCTTCGTGGGCGATGGCCCAGAAGTAGCGCAAATGGTGAAGGTTCAAGGACCGCATGGCATAGTTCTATTTACTAGAACGAAATGATGCAATCTTTCTATTTTTAATATCCGTCGGGGAGTACTAATTGGATGGCGTCGGATGAATGGAGGACCTGATCCATGACCTCATCGTTGTTTTGGCTCGCCGCGCTCGGCCCCGCCGCGCTGGCGCTTGTTGGTCTCTGGCCACGGAATGCGTTCGATCAACGCCCCGACGCCCTCGGCCGTTGGGTTTTTGGCGCAGGCGCGCTTACCGTCGCCGCGGCCGTCGTGACGACCATCGCGGTCATCATGCACGGCTTCATGAATACGCCCCTCATCGGCGCCGGCGGTATCGGGATCAGCCTTTATGTCGATGCGTTGAGCACATCGCTCTTCTGCCTGGTCTCGTTCATCGGCCTGGTGGTCGTGATTTACAGCCGGAACTATCTGGCGGGCGATCCCGGGCACGCGCGCTTCCTTCGCTGGCTCTGCCTGACCCTTGCCTCGATCCTAACAGTGATCATCTCCGGCAACATGCTGCTTTTCGCGCTGTCCTGGATCATGACCAGCGTGAGCCTGCACCGCCTTCTCGTTTTCTATAGTGAGCGTCCGGCCGCGATTTTGGCGGCGCGCAAGAAGTTCATCGCCAGCCGCATCGGCGACCTCTGCCTGATCGTAGCGATGGTTCTGCTCTACAGCCTGTTCGGCAGCCTCGAATACAAGGCGCTGTTCAACGGCGCGGAGACTCTGGCCAAGGATGGACAGCTCCCTGGGGCCGTTCATGCCATTTCGCTGCTGCTCGTGGTCGCCGCTCTGCTGAAATCCGCGCAGTTCCCGCTGCACGGCTGGCTCCTCGAGGTGATGGAGACGCCTACACCTGTGTCGGCGCTTCTGCACGCGGGCATCATCAACGCCGGCGGCTTCCTCATCCTCAGATTCTCGGACATCATTTCCTTGTCCACGCCCGCTCTCGAAACGATGGCGATCGTCGGCGGCTTCACGGCCTTGTTCGGCTCGGCGGTGATGCTGACGCAGACCTCGATCAAGGTCTCGCTCGCGTACTCCACCATCGGTCAGATGGGCTTCATGATGCTTCAGTGCGGTCTCGGCGCCTTTTCGGCGGCCCTCCTGCACCTGATTGGCCACTCTCTCTATAAGGCTCACGCCTTCCTGACCTCGGGCAGCGTCGTCGAACTGGCGCGCGCTTCGTGGATCCCTTGCCCAGTTGCCCATCCCCATCCGGCGCGTTTGGCGATCGCCATCACCATGCTGCTCGCGATCGCCCTGGTCGTCAGCACGGTCTTCGGCGCTACCCTTCTGGAGCAGCCGGGCGTGTTCGCGACGGGAGCCGTGGTGCTCCTTGGCCTCACGCACCTTGTCTCGAACGCCCTGGACGAGCCGGTCAATCTCTACGTTGTGGGTCGCACGTTTGCGGTCGCCGTGGTGGTGGGGCTCGCCTATTTCGGGCTGCAATGGACCACCGCCTATCTCTTGGCCGGCTCGGTGCCTCCCACAGAGTCTCTGCGCGGTCCGCTCGACCTGCTGATCGTCGCGCTGGTCATCCTTTCCTTCGGGGCTGTGATGATCCTGCAGACGCTCATGCCGAACCGGCTGCGGGAGCCCCGTTGATCCGCTTCTGGCCCTATCCGCCACCGAAGGTCGGCCGGCCCTCTTACGCCCAAACCAAATTCGAAACCGGAGGTGCATCATGAGCGTGCAAACCGTAAACGAGACCTATCTCGACGCGGATCCCGCTTCGAACGACGCCAAAGAAGAAGACGCTGCTCTTCGGGAAAAAATCGAGCGCGCTTGCTCGCGGATTGCGCCGCTGTGGCCGCTCAAGAACTTCGTGGCGGTCAACCCCTTCATGGGCTTCTGCGACGAACCTTTCGCGCTGACCTGCGCCCGTCTCCGGCGCGTCGCCCGCACGGATATGCTGATGCCAAGGGGCTTTTATCGTCAGGCGCTCGCCGACGGACGGATCAACGACAAGGACCTCGCCGAGGCGTTGTCTACGGCGCCGAGCTCCTGGAAGGTTCCGGAAAGCGTCGAAGCGCTGAAAGAGATCGTTGAAAAAGAGTCCGACGATGCCGCGCCGCGCGCGCCGGTAGCGACCTTGGCCGAGATTCTCGACGAACTCGCCGCCGGCGACCGGCAAGCCTCGCGCACCGCCTTCATGGTGGACGAGATCTCGAAGTGGTGCGCGGCCTACTTTGACGAGGGCCAAGCAAACTGGCGGCTGCCGAGCCGGAACGGCAATCTGTACACGGCCTGGCGTTCTTCCGTGCGCTACGACCTCAATCCGGAGATGATGGGTATTCGGGATTTCCGTAAGAATATCGCTTCGCTTCCCGAAGACCCCGTCGACGCGATCGCTCTGGTGATCGACAAGCTCGGCGTCCCCGACCGCGCCGTCGAAGACTATCTGGTCCGGGCGCTGTTCGACATTCGTGGCTGGGCCGCCTATGCGCGCTATCTCGCGTGGGACAAGGCGCTCTACGGTGAGGAAGACAACGCGCTTCTCGAGCTCCTCGCTGTCCGCGTGGTCTGGGGCTATGCCATCTATCTCGAGCGTACGGATAAGCCTTTCCGGGACGCGTGGGCTA
>JARRPE010000273.1:0-4045 GCA_037383205.1 Methyloceanibacter sp. | reverse complement strand
GCCAAAACGCGACGTCGTTTGGTCGTTTCTGATCATCCCTCAAAACCTTTTCTGAACGCCGAGGATTGCGGTCAGGTTATCAAAGGTCCGTAAGTCGTAGTTGGATTGCTGGTCGCGGTATTCGACTTGAGGCACGAGCGCCCAGGTTTCGGCAACCGGAACCACGACTGCCGTCCGCGCCCACCACGTGTCGTCCCGTTCCGATTCCGTGAAGTCGATGGTGGGGTCCGGATCGTCATAGTCGCGCCGAATAACGCCACCACCCAACTGCCACGTCAGAGGATAGTCCGCACGCCAAAGGGGGTTCTTGAACGTCCAAGCGAAACCTGCCGAAACTGCAACCTCCGTATTCGAATAGAAGTCGACTTCAGCGGCTTCGCGCTGAGCGTATGCCGATGTGCTGAGCACAATACCGGGCGTGAAGTAGTAAGAGTAGTTTAAGGCAATACGTGTCTGGAAACCGGTGCGCAGTGAGTTGGTCGGGAGGTCACTATTATCCTGAAAGTCCCGGTAGCGGGTCTCCAGGCGGGCATCGAGAACGCTCTGCGTTGCTGCGAAGCTCAATAGCCGGACGCCAGCGCCCGGTGCGTAGAAGTAGGAATCGTAGCCGAGATAGGCTAGGTCGCCGATCCCATAGACGAATAGGCGGGTTTGGTCCCAACCGATGCGCTTAAGATTGAAACTTGGGCCGAGGGTAAGCTCGAAGAAGTCAGCTCGTCGTCGAAATAGACGGTCGAGTACGCCAGGAAATCGAATTCGATCCTGTCGCCCTGGTTATTCAGGTCGTAGGAATAATGCAGTGTTCCGATATTCAACCAGCTCCAGCCCTCGCGGCCAACGGACTGGCTGCCGAGCGTGAAATCGAGGCCATTCAAAGTGACGGTGTTCGTGCTCGGTCCAAAGTTTGCGTTGCTCTCCCACCGGATGGCGCTGAAGATCGTCGCGGAGAAGGGCGGCGGTTCTGCGGCGAGTGCAAGCTGCTGAATGTAGAGCCGCACCTGATCGGCGACCTCATTTGGCACGCTCGGATTAGCGAGAACTTGTTCGAAGTAGCTTCGTGCAACTTCATAGGCGCCGAGCTTATAATAGAGGACGCCCAGTTCGAATTGGAGGCGAGGCGTATTCGGGGCATAGATGAGCATGCGTTCCAGGGCTGAAATCGCGCCCTCATAGTCCCCTGCATCGGCTGAAGCTTGTGCATATTCGAAGGCGAGATCCAGATCGCTCGGATTGGCGATCATGCGCTGAAGCATTGCCTCGCGCGGGGGCACCCAGGATCAAACATACCGCTGCCGCTGCGGTTGTCGCCAACTTCGCCCACGAACCCATTGGTACGTCCGTTCGGTTGTTATTTTGGTGAGATGTCAGTCGAAGCCGACAGCAGCACCCGCCCATCAACCAGGACGTTAGCTAGTTAACCTTTGCGCGACAAGGCTTGGCGCGCGTTTCCCGAGTGTTTTCAAAGACGCTGTGGCCGTTAGGGCACGGGATTGTCACAGTATGGTTAACAATTTCACGCTTTCCGCCCGCGCTAGTTACAATGGACTGATTCTAGAGCATATTTTGTGCACCAAAGAGTCTTTCTAGTAACGAGCTTGCAAAAAAGGGCTGCATTTATTCTTTGCTAACCGAGTTAGGCTCAAATCAAACGTGCGCCGGAAGAGTGCACTTTGGTTCTGCGTTCGTAGCTCTTTCGGCGCGGCTTGCTTGAGCCCTTTGGGGGGCGGATCATTGGACGGGGTGAAATCGGACGGACCTGAGCTGAGCTTCGGTAGCGCTAAGTCTCTCACTAAGCGCGTTTTAGACGCGCGTGCATGGTTTGTTCTCCTTCTCCTATCGGTAGGACTTCTCTGGATCTGGCCCGAAGGCGTGCCGAAGGAGCCTGAGCCCGACGGCCTTGGGAAGCGGCTCGTGGCAATTGGGCAGCCCGCGCCCAAAGGGGGCGGCCATTTCAAGATTGGCCAGCCTTACGAAATCGACGGCGTGCGCTACGTTCCGGCGGAAGATCCGGCCTACGATCGAAGAGGCGTCGCGTCTTGGTACGGCGAATTGTTTCACGGCCGGCGGACCTCCAATGGCGAAATCTTCGATATGGAGCGTTTGTCCGCCGCGCATCCCACATTGCCGCTGCCGGTCTATGTGAAGGTCACCAATCTCGACAACGGCCTGAGTGCGGTGGTGCGCGTCAATGACAGAGGTCCGTTCCGAGACGGGCGGGTCATCGATCTGTCTCGGCACACGGCCGAGGTACTCGGTTTCAAGAGGGCCGGTACGGCCAATGTCCGCGTGCGCTATCTCCGCAAGGCCAGTCTCGACGGTGATGACACGTTCGAGCGCGCGTACCTGTCGACACGGGGGTATTCGGAGTATGCGCGAACGACCGATGAGGACGGTATGGCTGAAGTCGCGATTGCCGTCGGCCCGCCAGGGCCGCCGGCGCCGCCGCCGTTGCCGGATCGGCGCCCCGACGCTTTGGGCATCGCCGTGGCTCAGTCCACCCCTCCGCCGTCACGGGCGTCCTCGCCGAAGCCCACGGTCATCCGGACTGCCGCAGCGGCGGAAGCTGGAAGAGTCGTGCGTCAGGCCGAACCGGCCGATGTGGCGGTGACTGGCTCGATCGGTCCGGCGTCTCAGGAGGAGACGCAAGGCCCGATGATCCAGGCGGGCTATTTCAAGAACCACGTCAATGCGCAACGGGCGCGGAGCGCGCTGTCGAGCGTTGGCCCGGTGGAGGTCGCGCCGATCGCCGATGAAGGCGAGACATTCTACAGAGTTCGGGTGGGTCCCTTCGCCGACGGGATCTCCGCGGCGGCGGCGCTGGCCGACGTTGCGGACGCAGGCTATCGAGGCGCCAAAATCATTTTGCAGAACTGAGGGTTCATCCGCTCGTAGTTGATTTTTCGCCTTGAGCGTTCGATAGTGGCGGCGCTTCGACCCAACACTCCTTGAGAACGACGAGCCCGCGTGCGCGCTTTGCGTAGATTGACGAAAATTGCTGTTGCGGGCGCCTTCGGTGCGCTCTGCGTGGCGTTGGCTGGGGGCGTGGCCGTTGCCGCGTCGAAGACAGGCGAATTCACCACCAAGGCCAAGAGCGCGATCCTGATGGATTCGGGCGCCAATCTCATCCTCTACGAGAAGGAAGCCGACGAGCGTATTCCGCCAGCCAGTATGAGCAAGCTCATGACGCTGGCTGTGGTATTTCGCGAGCTCAAGGCGGGGCGCATCAAGCTCGACGATACGTTCACCGTGAGCGAGCACGCGTGGCGTACAGGCGGCGCGCCGTCGGGCACCGCCGCCATGTTTGCGCCCTTGGGCAGCCCGATCACGGTCAGCGATCTGATCCAGGGCGTGACCGTTCAGTCCGCAAACGACGGGGCGCTGATCCTTGCCGAAGGGATCGGGGGAACCGAGGGCGGGTTCGTTAAGATGATGAACGACTACGCGAAGCAGATCGGCCTTACCGGCTCGACCTTCGCAAACCCGACGGGGCTGCCGGCCGAAGGTCACCTGATGACGGCGCGGGATCTCGCGACGCTCTCCAAGCACATTATCGAGACCTATCCTGAGTACTATCACTACTTTGCCCAGAAAGAGTTTCGTTATCGGGACAGGTTCACCTTCCGCAATCGCAACCCGCTGGTATGGGCGGATATCGGCGTCGACGGACTCAAAACGGGCTACACCAAAGAGGCTGGTTATGGCCTGGTGTCGAGCGCGAAGCGCGGTGACCAGCGATTGATCCTCGTCGTTACCGGCCTTGACGACAAAAACGACCGCGAAAGGGAATCCCGGCGTGTGCTTGAATGGGGTTTCAAGAGCTTCCGGCCTTTCCGGTTGTTCGAGGACGGGCAGCAAGTCAGCGAAGCGTTGGTATGGGGTGGCGAGAAGCACTACGTGCCGCTCGTCGGCGATGGCGCCATCGATCTCTTGCTTCCGGCCAGCGCCACCGGTGCCGTCACCGGGGAAATCATCTACGAAGGACTGATCAAGGCGCCCATCAAGAAGGGAGACCAGATCGCGACGCTCAAGGTGCAATCGGCCGACC
>JARRPE010000272.1:0-2794 GCA_037383205.1 Methyloceanibacter sp. | reverse complement strand
CTCCGGCCGCCGCTTTCCAAAATTCAATTCAAGCAGCAAAAGAAACGGCCGCCTCAGACATTGGGGCGGCCGAAATGTTTCCGATTATCGAATTCGGATCTAAGCGCCGGGCTTTCCGGGCATGACGGCGACACCCCAGGGGAGACGCCCAACGGGGACGGACTTGACCGCTTTCAGCGTGTCCAGATCGATGATCGTCATGTCGTTCGTCAAACCGTTCGCCACATAGTACTTCGTTCCGTCCGCACTCGGCTCACCGTGCCAGGGACGTTGACCGACGAGAATGTAGTCCACGACTTCCTTCTTGGCGGTATCGATGACGGCCACGCGATTGGACGGACCGAGCGGAACCATGATGAGCGACTCGTCCTTGACGAAGTCCATACCCACGGGCTGAAGCTGCTCAGGGCGCAAGCCGGGCACCTCAAAGTGAATCTTATCGGTGATTTCCCAGGTCGTCGGATCGATCACGGATACCGTGCCGCCGATTTCCGAAGAGACCCACAGCTCTTTGCCGTCCTTGGTCCACTTTGCTTCCCGCGGCCGGGAGTCGACCAACACATTGGCTACGAGTTGATGCGTCTCGTTGTCGATAATGTGTGCCATGCTCGTGCTTTCCGAGGTAGCCGCCGTGAGCGTGTTGTCGGGACTAACCGCCATCCCTTCGGGCTCAACGCCTACCGGCACCTCGGACAAGACCTCGCCTGAAGCGAGCTCCATGATCGTGACCATGCTGTCGTCTTCGTTGGCGATGTAGATGATCTTGCCTTCCGGATCGATATCCATCAGCTCCGGATCGGGACCACTTTCCAGCTGGCGCGTGATCTTCAGCGTCTTGGTGTCGATGACGTCAATGATGTCGCCGTCTCCCGCCGCAACGAACAGCTCCTTGTTGTCCGGGCTCAGCATGATTCCCCGCGGCCGGCGCGACGTCTCGATCGTATCGATAGTCTCCATCGTATCGCCGTCGATGACGGTGATGGTGTTGTCCTTCTCGTTCGAGACGAAGATGGTCTCTGCGTGTGCCAGCGGGGCGGCGGCGAGAACAAGCGCCGTCGCACAAAAAGTTGCAAGGCCGATGCGTGTCATTGGGTACCCTTTGCGTCAGCTCGTTAGAATTTGCACTTGGATTCAGGCTCGTCGAAACCGAGCGTGTCGGTGAGGTTTTTCGGATGCAGGAAGCCATCCTGCGGCGACGTGGAGACCGGCACGCGGGTGCCGCCGCCCAGAATGATCGGCTGGCGCATCTGGTGGTCCCATGTCCGGAAGCTCAGCGCTTGGCCCTTGAAGGCTTCGAGCCGGAACTCATCCGACAGCATATAATCCTTCACGGTTTTGGGGTCGACGGCGCCGGACTTCTGTGCCGCATCCGACAACGCGCGCAGTCCCAGCCAGGCGGTGTAATCACGTTCGACCGGCGGGCGATTGGCTAGACGAGGAATGGCGCGCTGGAAGCGCATGCCGCCCGACTCCGTGTAGGACTTGTCCCAGGCAGTCGCCTGGAGTCCCTGCGTCCCCACGACAGGCCGGGGCATCGTGGTGCGGTACATCAGATAATCTCCGAAATCGTCGTCGCTGTTGATGGCCCAAACAACGTCGTGGTCCGGCGAGCGCTGGGTCTCCAGCGCCATCTGCTGCTGAATCTGCTGGTGGCCGGAATCAAGATTCCGGGAGCCTGGCGGAAGATCGTAAAGATGGTCTTCCACCACCTTGCCGCCGAAGCGCTTGGCGGCGCGCTGCACCTGCGCGAGATAGTCTTGGTCCTCCGGCGTATCGCGGCGGACCACGTACCATTTGGGCCATTGCTTCCAGATCAGATATTGCGCGAGTGCATCCGCGCGCATCGCGTAATCCGGAATAATGTGGAAGACGTTCTGGCGGCACTCTTCCTGGCGCAATTTCGTGGCGCTGGAACGGATGTTCATGATGACCGCGTCCTTGGCTTCCGGCAGATCCGCCACGGCCAAGAGATCGTCCGGCTCTAGGTCCGCGACGAAGAACCGGTGCCCGGCCGCGAGGGCCTCTTTGGCCCGTGCCACGACATCTCCATCTTCGGGGACGATGGCTTCTTCAAGTTGGAAGGCGAAGCCGACAAAGTTGCCGGCCTGGTTGGCCTCCTGAAGCATGAGGCGCGCACCTTGAATACCTTTGTCGGTAATGACCTTCTCCGCATAGGAAAGCGGGAGCGGTTCTTCGTATTCCTTGCCCAGATAAACGACGTGCATCGTTTTCTTCGCGGCATCCTGCTTGCCGGCCTTTGCCTTGTTGGCCGGTGCGGCGGCCGCATCAGCTTTGTCCGACGGCTTTGCATCAACCGCCTTGGCATCGTCCGCCTTGGCATCCTCGGTGCCTGGGCCCTTACCCGTGCCCCCAGCATCCTGGGCGCCGACGGGTAGAGGTCCGACGGCAAGGGCTAGAAGGAGGAACGCCGCAATGACAAATCCGCCCGACCGGGCAGATGGCATGTGGGGTAAAATCGAACGCAAAGGCACCATCTCTCTCGTACGTTTTCAATCATGTTCTTACGGACGAGGGCTTTGCGCCCTTCTGTCTCAGACCTCCGACCCGTTGGCAATGTGCGCTGCACAATTCACCCGGTCCGTCGAGGGCGGGACCGTCCCACAGCAATGATATAGGCGCGCCCGGGAACCAAGGCCAAGTGATGGTGCTTTTCATAACCAATGTTTTAGGACGCAAAAAGGCCGCCGTCCCGGTCTGGGGCGGCGGCCTTCAGTTGACCAATACTGGTGCGGCGTGAGCATTACTCGCCAGGCGTCTGGGCCGGCTTGTCGAC
>JARRPE010000271.1:0-2804 GCA_037383205.1 Methyloceanibacter sp. | reverse complement strand
CGTGGCGGTCGTGGCGCTGGGTGTGGTGGCGCTCATTCCAGTCGTGGCAAAAAAGCTGAACCGGCGGACGGTCTGATTGAATCAGCCGGCCTGTTCGGGGCAAGGGGACAAGAGCAAGAATGGAAGAGGAGCTTACTCCTGACCTGTGCGTCATCGGCGCGGGCTCGGGCGGCCTGTCAGTGGCCGCCGCCGCGGCCCAACTGGGCGTTGACGTCGTGCTGGTCGAGAAGGGGCTCATGGGTGGCGATTGCCTGAACTACGGCTGCGTGCCCTCAAAGGCTCTTCTGGCGGCGGCAAAGCGCGCCGATGCGGTTCGGACGGCCTCCACCTTCGGCATCGACGTCCTAGAGGCCCAGATCGACCATCGGGCCGTCCACGATCACGTGCACCGGGCCATCGCCAATATCGCCCCCAACGATTCTCTTGAGCGCTTCACCGGCCTCGGCGTGCGGGTGATCCGGGCGCAGGCAAGCTTTCTCGAGAAGGAGACACTGGAGGCCGGCTCCGTGCTGGTGCGGGCACGGCGGTTCGTGATCGCCACGGGCGGTAAGCCGTTCGTGCCCCCGATCTCGGGTCTGGAAGACGTTCCTTTTCTGACCAATGAAACCATCTTCGACCTCGGCGAGCGTGTGCAGCACCTGATCGTGCTTGGCGGCGGCCCGATCGGGCTCGAGCTCGGTCAGGCCTACAACATGCTCGGCGCCGATGTGAGCATCTTCGACACGGGCGAGTTCCTCGCCAAGGAGGATCCGGAGGCGGCGCGTGTCGTGCTCAAGCACCTGCATGAGTCCGGCGTGGCAATGTACCCCAATACGCGCGTGGAACGCGTCGAGCCGTCGGTCCAGGGGCTCGCGGTTCACTTCAGCCAGGGCACGGAAAACGTCATCGTCAAAGGATCGCACATCCTGGTGGCGACAGGACGCCGGCCGAACTTGAAGGCCCTCAGCCTCGATCGTGCCGGGGTCACGCATTCCGATCGCGGCATCAAGGTCAACGAGCAGCTCAAGACGTCCAATCGGAAAATCTACGCCATTGGCGATGCAATAGGCGGCCAGCAGTTCACACACCTTGCGAACTACCATGCGAGCATCGTTATCAAGAACGCCCTGTTCCGGCTGAAGCCTGACGTGAGCGCGATGAACATTCCGCGCGTGATGTACACCGATCCCGAGTTGGCTCAGGTCGGGCTGACGGAGAAGGAAGCACGCGAGAAGTCCCGCCGCATCCGGATTTACCGCTGGCCATTCGCCGACAACGACCGCGCCCAGTGCGAACGCCGCACCGAAGGTTTCATCAAAGTCGTCACGAAGAAAGACGGCACCATACTCGGCGTGACGCTCGTGGGACCCGAGGCCGGCGAATTGCTGCAGGTCTGGATCGTCGCGATCGCCAAGGAGATGCGCATCGGCGATCTGACGTCTCTGGTTTTGCCGTACCCGACTTTCTCCGAGATCTCCAAGCGGGTGGCGTTCGCCTATTACCGTCCCTTCTTGGACAACGGTTGGGTGCGGTGGATCATTAGTCTGTTGGGCAAACTGGGGTGATCCGGCCCGTTTTGGCCGCGTGATCCCGGCACTGTTCAGCTTGCCCACACAAACTCGGGATTATTGCCGAATTTGCGAGTATTATGGTGGCACGCCAGGGCGTTAGCCCGACCTGGCAGCGTTTCGACCTGAAAACGCGATCGAGCCGAAATGATGAGCAATTCCGGTGAACGACCAATCTGAACGCAAGAACTTGGCCTCCTCGCGGGTCACCCGGGCCGTGGCGGGACTGTCCACGAAGCTTCTGCTGCTGACCATTCTGTTCGTAATGGTGGCGGAGGTGCTTGTGTTCGTGCCGTCGGTATCAAACTTCCGTCTCCAATGGCTGATGGAGCGGCTGCAGGCGGCTCAGATCGCCTCTCTCGCCGCCGAGGCCGCGCCGGACGGACGCCTGCCGACCAAGCTGCGCGACGAGTTGCTGGACCGTGCGCGTGTGAAAGCCATCTCGGTAAAGCATGAGGATTCGCGCGTCCTGATCGTTCAGATGGAGAAGCCCCAGGAGGTCGAGACCTTCGATCTACGCAACGCATCTTGGGCGGAACTCATCGGCGATGCGCTCATGGTCTATGTCGCGCCCGACAAGCGGGTGATCCGGGTGGTGGGCGAGCCCGACTTCAGTCCCGGCGAGATGGTCGACGTCGTGATGGAGGAGGGCCCGCTCAAGGAGGCCATGCTGAAATACGGTCTCGACATTCTCGGCCTTTCCATCCTGATTTCGATCATCACAGCGACGCTCGTCTTCCTGGCGCTCGACTGGATGCTCGTGAAACCAATGACGCAGCTCACGCGCAACATGGTGCGGTTCGCCGAGCAGCCCGAGGATCCGAGCCGGATCATCGCGCCCTCGAGGCGGCGCGACGAGATCGGCACGGCAGAGCGCGAGCTCGCCGCCATGCAGAACGAACTCTCCCAGACCTTATCGCAGAAGACTCGTCTGGCCGCGCTCGGGCTGGCGGTGAGCAAGATCAGCCACGACCTGCGCAACATGCTGTCGAGCGCGCAGCTTCTTTCCGACCGTCTCGCCGAGGTGCGGGATCCGACCGTGCAGCGCCTGGTCCCGAAGCTGATTGCATCCCTCGACCGCGCCATTCGCCTCTGTGTCCAAACCCTCGACTTCGGCCAGGCCCAGGAGGCGCCTCCGAACCGGGTGCGCTTCGCCCTAGCGCCGCTTGTGACCGAGGTTGGCGATGCGCTCGGTCTTCCGCGCGAAGGGGCGATCAATTGGGAGGTGAATCTTGAGAGCGGGATCGAGGTCGACGC
>JARRPE010000270.1:0-2809 GCA_037383205.1 Methyloceanibacter sp. | reverse complement strand
GTTTGTGCTCGATGTGGAAGGGCCGTTCGCACGGGCCCTGCAAGGCGCGAATCTCATTTTGGAGGCTGCGCAAACGGCACGTGCCAGATTTCCGGCGCTGAGCCCGGGACAGTTTCGCCTCGTCAAAACCCTTCCCGTCGCGGCGGGCCTCGGGGGTGGCTCTGCCGATGCCGCCGCGGCGCTACGTTTGCTGATGCAGACGAGTGATGGTGCGTTCGGTGTCGACGACATCGCGGCGCTGGCGCCCGAGTTGGGGTCCGATGTTGCGGTCTGTTTGCGGAGCGCGCCCGCGCTCATGACCGGCCGTGGCGAGAGCGTGGAGCCCGTGACAGGTTTCCCGCAGTGCGGCGTCGTGCTGGTCAATCCCGGCGTGGAACTCGCAACTGCCGCCGTCTATGGCGCACTTCGTGCCGCCCCGCTGAGAACGCCCCCTGAGCCGGTCCAGCCACCGGACTTCGATGGGAGCTTTGAGGCATTGATCGCCTACGCGTCCGCGCGCGCCAACGATCTCGAGCCCGCGGCGCTGACGCTGGCACCGCAAATCCAAACAGTGTTGTCGAAGCTGCATGACCTCCCCGGCGTCCGGCTCGTCCGGCTGTCGGGTTCGGGCGCGACCTGCTTCGCCGTTTTCGCAACGCCCCGCGAAGCCTTGCGGGGCGCAATTCTGGCTGCCGAGCAAGAGCCTGACTGGTGGATTACGGCCGGCATCCTCGGGCACCCGCAGGCGCCGCCGAGCGCATAGGGCCGAAGCCAGGTAGGCGTTAGTAGGGGCGGTTGACCGAGAATTCGATGGCCCCAAGCAGCGCGGATTTGACGTCGCCGTCAGGGAAGATCGCTAGCGCGTCGCGGGCGATGGCCCCGTAGTGACGGGCCCGCTCCATCGTATCGGCCAGCGCGTTGTGCTTGGCGATCAGGTCGATCGCCGTCTTGAGGTCCTCGTCGCCGATCTCGCCCTGCTTGAGCGTCCGCTCCCAGAACGTCCGCTCCTCGGCATTGCCGCGCCGGTAGCTGAGCACGACTGGCAGCGTGATCTTGCCGTCCCGGAAATCGTCCCCCACGCTCTTGCCGAGTTCCGACTGCTCGCCCGAATAGTCCAGCGCGTCGTCCACGAGTTGGAAGGCCACGCCGAGATTGCGTCCAAACGAGCGCAACGCCGCGGCCTCGGACTTCGGACGGTCGGCGATGACCGCGCCCACCTCAGCGGCGGCGGCAAAAAGCGCAGCGGTCTTCGCTTCGATCACCGCGAGATAGTCGTCTTCCGTCGTGTCGGTATTGTTGGCGGTAATGAGCTGCATCACCTCGCCCTCAGCGATGATTGCCGCGGCGTCGGACAGTATGCGCAGCGCGCCCAGCGAGCCCACTTCGACCATCATCTTGAAGGCTTGGCCCAGCAGGTAGTCGCCGACGAGGACGGATGCCTCGTTGCCCCATAACAGCCGCGCAGTGGTCTTGCCGCGGCGCAGGCTGCTCTCGTCGACAACATCGTCGTGGAGCAACGTTGCCGTATGCATGAATTCCACGGAGGTCGCGAGCCATTGATGCCCGTCACCTTTGTAGCCGCAGAGCTTGGCGGCGGCGATCGTCAACATGGGGCGCAGGCGTTTGCCGCCGGAATCGATCAGATGCCGCGCGAGCTCGGGGATCAAGTCGACGTTGGAACGGGCCTTATCCAGGATGAACTGGTTGACACGGGCCATGTCCTCCTCGACAAGCGCGAAGAGTGGGGCGAGGCTCGCGTTGGGGTCGCGCGAATCTGACAGCTTGACGACAATGCCCACGGGCCAGTCTCCTCTGGTGAAGGGTTCGTTTCCTCCGGTGCGGAGGGCTTATAGCACTGTCGGCGGTCGAAAATGAAGAACTAGGCGCGTCGGCGGGCGTTTCGGGAGCGGTTGTGGCGATGAAAGAATTGATCCGGTCGAATGATCCCGTGCTCATTTCATTTGTGAGCGCGCTTCTGAAAGAAGCGGGAATCGCCTTCACGGTGCTGGACACCAATATGAGCGTCATGGAAGGGTCGATCGGCGTGTTACCGCAGCGCGTATTGGTGGATGGAGGCTCGGTCGGCAAGGCGCGGGCGCTACTGACCGAGGCCGGCGTTGGCAATGACCTCGAGCGCGACAGTCAGTCCTGAAGGCTTCCGAGAGCCCGAAACGACCGCCGATGCGTTTCTCGGCGGGCGGATTGAAATCGTTCAATACAAGACGGGACACAGGGGCGGCAGCGACGCTGTCTTCCTGGCCGCGGCCGTGCCGGTGCGAGCGGGCGAGACAGTTCTAGACGCAGGTACGGGCGCGGGCACCGCGGGGCTATGCCTCTTGGCCCGCGTCCCGGACATCGATGTCGCCGGTGTCGAAATCGACAAGAGCCAGTGCGCCTTGGCGCGAAAAAATGCGGAGAGAAATGGTTTTAGCGGCCGGTTTTCCGTGATCGAGGCGGATCTCACCGCGCCGGGCAAGGTCCTCGGCACCGCCGGGCTTGTCCGCGAGGGGTATGACCAGGTGATGGCCAATCCGCCGTTCTACGGAAAAGGCTCGGTCCGGATGGCGGCGGACGCATCGCGCGCCAGCGCCCATGTCATGCCGGATGGCGAGTTAGAGCGCTGGGTGCGATTTCTGACGACCATGGCCGGGCCGCGCGCGACCCTGACCTTGATTCATCACGCGGACTATTTGTGTCCGCTTCTCGAGTTGCTGAAGGACCGCTTTGGAGGCCTGACGATCTACCCGCTCTTTCCCCGGCACGGCGCGCCCGCGGCCCGCGTCATCGTCCAGGGACGCAAGAACAGCCGAGCAAGCACGCGTCTCTTGCC
>JARRPE010000269.1:0-2816 GCA_037383205.1 Methyloceanibacter sp. | reverse complement strand
GGAAGCGAGCCTTTGAACGCGCTAACGTTGGTGAAAGCTATTCTCGAAATCGAAGACAACCCGAACCTGCTCGGCATTCTGTCCGCCGGGATGCTGGAAGATCTCATTCCGTATGACGACGGCCTGGTCGTCGACGCAGTAGTGGCGGAGGCCGCGGACAATCCGCAGTTCCAGGACCTGCTGTGTGGCGTATGGTTCGATAACTTGAGCCCCCAAGTGGTCGCACGGCTCACATGGGCCTGCGGTCAGAAACGCCGATGAAGACCGATACCCAAAAAGATGCAATTGATGGCGGGTCCAAGACGCCGTTCCGGGCGCCCGAGGGTGTCACACCGATGATGGCGCAGTACTTGGAGATCAAGGCCGCCAACGCCGACAGTTTGCTGTTCTATCGCATGGGCGATTTCTACGAGATGTTCTTCGAGGACGCCTCCGTCGCCTCGCGCGCGCTCGGAATCGCGCTTACCAAACGCGGCAAGCATCTCGGCGAGGACATCCCCATGTGCGGTGTCCCCGTCCATGCGGCCGACGACTATCTGCAAAAGCTCATCGCGCTTGGTCATCGCGTCGCCGTGTGCGAGCAGACTGAGGATCCGGCCGAGGCCAAGAAGCGCGGCTCCAAGGCGGTAGTGAGGCGCGATGTGGTCCGGCTCGTGACGCCCGGCACGCTGACCGAGGAGTCGCTCCTTGATGCGCGCGCCCACAACTTCCTCACGGCCTTGTTTTGCGAACCGCACAGCGACGGCGCCGAGCCGCGGCTGGCACTGGCTTCGATCGACATCTCCACGGGCGAGTTGCTCGCGGCGACCTGCAAGCTCACGGACCTACCGGGCGAGCTGGCGCGAATCCGGCCCGGCGAGGTGCTCGTCGGAGAAGATCTCGCAAGCGACGAAACCATCCGTGCGCGCATCGTCGAGGCGGGCGCCGCGCTCACGCCGTGCCCACGCGCCCATTTCGATTCGGCGAGGGGCGAGCGAGCGCTCAAAGAGCGGCTCGGCGTGGCGGCGCTCGACGCGTATGGCGACTTTACCCGCGCGGAACTGGCGGCTCTCGCGGGTCTCCTGACGTATGTCGAACTCACCCAGGTCGGCCGCATGCCGCTCTTGCGTCCGCCGCGCCGGGAGTCGGCCGACATGCTGCTGCTGATCGATGCGGCGACGCGGGCCAATCTCGAACTCGTCCGGTCAAACCAGGGAACGCGGGCAGGCAGTCTGCTGGCGGCGATCGATAGAACGGTAACGGCGGCGGGCGCGCGCGAGCTGGCGAGCCGCGTCTCCAGCCCCCTCACGGACGTTGCGATGGTCAACGCCCGCCTCGACGCCGTTGGCTATCTCGCCGAAGAGCCGCGGCTGCGCCAGGACCTGCGGGATGCGCTGAAGGCCGCGCCCGATCTCGCCCGGTCGCTCTCCCGCCTCGCCTTCGGCCGCGGCGCGCCGCGCGATCTCGGGGCGGTTTGCGCTGCCATCGGAGCGGCGCAAGCGCTTGCGGCCCGGCTTCACAGTGCCGGCGACGCGTTGGGCCTGCCGCGAGACCTCATGGGGATAGCCGAGCGTCTGGCGCAAGCCCCGTCGGATGTCGCGAGTTCGTTGTCCGCAGCTCTTGCCGACGAGTTGCCCGTCAACGCACGGGACGGGGGCTTCGTGCAGACCGGATACGACGCTGGTCTCGACGAGCTGCGCGCGTTGCGCGACGGCAGCCGCAAAGGCATTGCCGGTCTGCAAGCGACCTATGCCGAGGCGACGGGCATCAAGTCGCTCAAGGTTCGGCACAACAACGTGCTCGGTTATTTTGTCGAGGTCACGGCGTTGCATGCGCCCACGCTTACGGCCCCGCCTCATGCGGAAACCTTCATCCATCGCCAGACCATGGCGAATGCCGTGCGGTTTTCGACCACCGAACTCTCGGATCTTGAATCGAAGATCACGTCGGCCGCCGATCGCGCGCTGGCGCTCGAGCTCGAGATCTTTGCGAAGCTCACGGACGAGGTGCTGGCTGCGGAACGCCTCTTGTCGGCGGCAAGCGCCGCGCTCGCCGAACTCGACCATTATGCGGGACTTGCGGACCTTGCGGTCGAGCAGCGCTACGTGCGTCCGCGCGTCGACGACAGCGCCGTGTTCGCCATCGAGGAAGGCCGCCATCCGATGGTGGAGCAGACCTTGCGGCGCGAGCAGGCGGGCGACTTCATCGGCAACGATTGCCGGCTTTGCGGCGGTGAGGGCGGCCGGAACGAGAGCCCGAGCGCGCTCGTCGTGACCGGACCCAACATGGGCGGCAAATCGACGTTCTTGCGCCAAAACGCGCTGATCGTGGTGCTGGCGCAGGCGGGGGCGTTCGTGCCGGCCAAGTCCGCTCATATCGGACTGGTCGACAGGCTGTTCAGTCGCGTCGGGGCATCGGACGATCTTGCGCGGGGACGCTCGACGTTCATGGTGGAAATGGTCGAGACCGCCGCGATTCTGAACCAGGCGACGCCACGCTCTTTCGTGGTGCTCGACGAAATTGGGCGCGGCACGGCAACATTCGATGGTCTTTCGATCGCCTGGGCCGCGCTCGAGTATCTTCATGAAGTCAATCGATCACGCGTGCTGTTCGCGACGCACTACCATGAGCTGACGGCGCTCGCGGACCGGCTCCCCCACGCGGCCAATGCGACGGTTGAGGTAAAGGAATGGCGCGACGAGATCGTCTTCCTCTACCGCGTGAAGATGGGCGCCGCCGACCGGTCTTACGGCATCCATGTGGCCAAACTCGCGGGACTTCCGGCGCCCGTGCTCAAGCGCGCGGGCGCGGTGCTTGACGAGCTCGAGAAGGCCGAC
>JARRPE010000268.1:0-6342 GCA_037383205.1 Methyloceanibacter sp. | reverse complement strand
TGGCGAAAGCCAAGGCCGCCCTTGGGGCCGCGGACGGCTTCGACCTGATCCTGATGGATATCCACATGCCCAATGTGAGCGGCATCGAGTCGGGGGCCCGAATCAGAGCCCTTTATCCCGGGTACGCCGAGCCCGGCGTGGGGCGCCCGCCGATTGTGGCCCTGACGGCCAATGCCTACGCGGAGGATCGGGAGTCCTATCTGGCGGCCGGTCTTGACGACTATCTCGCCAAACCCTTCGAGAAACGGGACCTGGAAGAGCTGATCGCGCGCTGGCAAAATGCCGCCGCCGCGGGCGGGCCGGGAGCAGCTTAGCCGCGACCCCCGAATGGCCGGCGGTGGATATCCACTGCCTGTCACATAGAATTCGAATTGGTTTGCTAACCCGCTTCCAATGTGGCCGAATCGGGATGGCCGTAAGGCCCTGCGATCCGTCGAGAGCTAGTGGAGCCTCGCGGCACGTTCCCCGAAAATGTCAGGTGGGCAGAACCATGCCGACAAAAACGACTCCGGGACGCTTTGCAGAGAAGTTTCTGGTAGGAGCCAAGTTCCCCGGCTTGAATTTCAGGGCCGGAGTTCCCGGCACCTTGCCTTTCGTGGGCAAGAGCGCCGGCAAGGGCGGCCCCTTCTCCGCAGACCTCCTTGGGCGTACCGAACCGCCGCAGATTTACGGACGGATCGGCTCCCTCGAGGTTCGGCTCGCCCGCAAGAAGAGCGAAATCCGCCGGGCCCAGCGGCTCCGGTACAAAGTGTTCTATGAGGAGATGGCGGCCACGCCCAATGCGCTCGCCATGCTGTCGCGCCGCGACGAGGATGCGTTCGATCCTATTTTCGACCATCTCCTTGTCCTGGACCACAGCGACTCCGACCGGAAAGGCTGGAGGCGGCCAAAGGTGGTCGGCACCTATCGCGTGTTGCGCCAGGATATCGCCGACGAACACGACGGATTCTACACCCAGGGCGAATACGACATCGCACCGCTGATCCGGTCGAAGCCCGGCTACAGGTTCATGGAGTTGGGCCGCTCGTGCGTGTTGAAGCCTTATCGCAATCGCCGGACGGTAGAGCTCCTGTGGCATGGTATCTGGTCCTATGTCCGCCAGCACGGCGTCGACGTGATGGTCGGCTGCGCCAGCTTCCCGGGCGTCGACCCTGCCCAGCATGCGGCGGCGCTCAGCTTCCTGTACCACGCGGCCCGTCCGCCCGAAGAGTGGCAGGTCTCGGCGCACGATCATCTGCGCGTCGACATGAACATCATGCCGCAGGAAGCGCTGAACATGCGCGCAGCGCTCAAGGCAATGCCGCCGCTCATCAAAGGGTATCTCCGGCTCGGGGGGTCATCGACCGGCAGTTCGGCACTACGGATGTGTTGATCATCCTTCCGGTTCAGCACATTAATTCGCGCTACTTCGCTTATTTCGGCGCCCCGGACGAATTGACTGCCCCGGTCCCGCAGGCTTTCGGACCGCTGAACTAGGCGGCCCGCGACCGGCTAGCGATGCCGTTTGACGCCGTGAAAAGCGCTACCTAAATTTCCCGCATGGGTCATGCGGACATCAAAGGCGCCAAGGCGGCGGCGGATGCGGCAGCGGGTTTGCGCCAGCTCAATGAGCGCTCGCGCGAGATCTTCCGGCGCATCGTCGAGACGTACCTGGAGACGGGCGAACCGGTCGGCTCGCGCAATCTAAGCCGTGCCCTGCCGATGACCTTGTCACCGGCCTCCGTCCGCAATGTCATGTCCGACCTCGAGGGGCTTGGGCTCATCTACGCGCCCCATACGAGCGCCGGCCGGCTGCCGACCCAAACGGGCTTGCGGCTCTTCGTGGACGGCCTGCTTGAGATCGGCGACGTGACGGAGGCGGAGCGCAAGGAAATCGAAGCGCGCATGAGCACGGGTGACCGCCACCGGGGCGTGAAGGACTATCTCGCCGAGGCCGGTGAAATGCTGTCGGGCCTCTCGCGCTGCGCCGGCGTGGTGCTGGCCGAAAAGCAGAGCAAGACGCTGCGGCAGGTGGAGTTCGTCAACCTCGGTCAGGGACAAGCGCTGGCGGTTCTCGTGAGCGAGGATGGGGACGTCGAAAACCGCATCGTGTCGCTGCCGCAAGGATTGCCGCCGTCGTCCCTGAACGAGGCGACGAACTACATGAACGCGCGTGTCACCGGCATGACGCTGGAGGAGGCGCGCAAGCGCGTCGAGACCGAGATCGAGGAGCGGCGCGCGCAACTCGACGAGCTGACGGCGCAGGTCGTCACAGACGGCCTCGCGACCTGGTCGGGCGATGCCGACGACCGGCAGAGCCTGATCGTCTGCGGCCGGGCGCATCTTCTCGAAGACATCAAGGCGATGGAGGATCTGGAGCGGGTCCGGCTGTTGTTCGAAGACCTCGACGCCAAGAAGGGGCTGATCCAACTGCTGGGCCTGGCCGAGCGGGCGCAGGGCGTCCGGATCTTCATCGGCTCCGAGAACAATCTCTTCTCCCTGTCCGGTTCGGCGCTCATCGTGTCGCCGTTCGAGGACTCGGAGCAGAAAATCGTCGGCGTGCTGGGCGTGATCGGGCCAACGCGCCTGAACTACGCGCGCATCATTCCGATGGTCGACTACACGGCGCGGCTTCTCGGGCGGCTTGTTCCTTAGGCTGCCGGACGGCCGCGTCTGGCGCGTTCCTGCATGGGACTTCCGCGACTATCGGGGCCATGTCCCTTGATTTTTGCCGCCGCGCGGTCGATATCCGGGTCTCTTCCTTTCAATCCTGACCCTCGAGAATTTCGATGCCGGACGAACCTTCCGATTCACGCCCCAACGACAATCCGCAGTCACAGCCGGAGACGGCTCCCAATAAGGACGCCGGCGCCGAGGTTGCGGGCGACCTCGATGCTCTCCTCGCGGAGAACGCGGACATGCGCGACAAGCTGCTGCGGACCATGGCCGACATGGAGAACCTTCGCCGCCGTACGGAGCGCGAGAAGGAAGACACCTCGCGCTACGCGATCTCGAATTTCGCCCGCGACGTGCTGACGATCGGCGACAATCTGCGCCGCGTGATCGAGCATGTGCCGGCCGACGCGGCCAGCAACGATCCCGCGCTCAAGAGCTTTCTCGAGGGTGTGGAACTCACCGAGCGCGAGCTGCTCAAGACGCTGGAGAAGCACGGCGTGACGCGGCTCGAACCGTTGGGTGAGCGGTTCGACCCCAACCAGCAGCAGGCCATGTACGAAATGCCGACAACGGACGTGCCCGAAGGCACCGTGGTGCAGGTCATGCAGGCCGGCTATACGATCGGCGATAGGGTGCTGCGGCCCGCGTTGGTTGCCGTCTCCAAGGGCGGCCCCAAGGCGGCGCCCGCGCCGAAGGCTGAGCCCAAGGAGGCTCAAGGCAACGGCTTCGGTGCAGGCCACGCAGCCAACGACGACAAGCCGGGCGACGCCTAAGATCCCGCCGTTCTTAGACGGGCTTGGTGACGCGGCGGAGCGTGAGGTTGAAGCGGCCGCCCTCTTCCAGAAGGTCGCTCGTCCCCGGCAGAATACGGTCGACGCCGTGATAGGCGAGCCGATCGGCGCCGCCCAAGACGACCACGTCCCCCGATTCAAGGTCGAGCTTCCGCGTGGCCCCCTTCCGGGTCGTGCCGCCGACACGGAATATCGCCGTATCGCCCAACGAGACCGACAGCACGGGCGCCGAGAAATCCTCCTCGTCCCGGTCCTGATGCAGTCCCATCTTGGCCGCACCGCCATAGTAATTGATCAAGCAGGCTTCCGGCGGATGGGGGTAGCCGGCGCATGTAGCCCACAGAGCAAGAAGACGATCCGGGATCGCGGGCCAGGGGCGGCCGGTCTCGGGATGGGTGGCCTGATAGCGGTAGCCACGCGCCTTGTCCGTGACCCAGCCGAGCACGCCGGCATTCGTCATCCGAACCGACATGGGCGCGCCCGACTTCCGCCCTAACTCTCACGGCCGGAAATGCACAGGATAGGGCGCATTGTGCGGCGGCCAAGGCTGACAGAGAAGGTGCGTCGCAGCCGTGGTCTCAGCCTTGGCGGCAAGAACCTGGAATACAGGCCAGGTGCGACCGGTGTTCTCCTTGCGGGCCATAGGCCTGGCACCTATATAACCGCCGAACCCCGTGTGTTTTTCCGCACGGGGGCGCTGCGAAACAATTGGGGACCGGATCGCGCCGCCAAGACCAAAGGCGAGGCGCATGTTCAATGCCGGGTGCCGCTTTAGGGCCCGGACGGTTTGCCAGAAAGAGAGGCTCGGAAATGGCGAAAGTTATCGGTATCGACCTCGGCACGACGAATTCCTGTGTCGCGGTTATGGATGGATCAAGCCCGAAGGTGATTGAAAATGCCGAGGGCATGCGCACAACGCCGTCCATGGTGGCGTTTGCCGACGACGACGAGGTATTGGTCGGACTGCCGGCGAAGCGCCAGGCCGTTACCAATCCCGAGAACACATTTTTCGCGATCAAGCGGCTGATCGGCCGCCGGTTCGACGACCCGACTGTCGCCAAGGACCAGAAGCTGGTTCCCTATCAGATCATCAAGGCGGATAATGGCGATGCGTGGGTCGAATCCCACGGCAAGAAGTACTCGCCGTCTCAAATCTCCGCTTACATCCTTCAGAAGATGAAGGAGACGGCCGAGGCCCATCTGGGCCAGAAGGTCGAGCAGGCCGTCATCACGGTTCCTGCTTATTTCAACGACGCTCAGCGCCAGGCGACCAAGGACGCCGGTAAGATCGCCGGCCTCGAGGTGCTCCGCATCATCAACGAGCCGACGGCAGCCGCGCTCGCCTATGGTCTCGACAAGAAGGACGGTCAGACCATCGCCGTCTACGACCTCGGCGGCGGCACTTTCGACGTCTCCATTCTCGAGATCGGCGACGGCGTCTTCGAGGTGAAGTCAACCAACGGCGACACGTTCCTCGGCGGCGAGGACTTTGATATGCGCCTCGTCGACTACCTGGCCGATGAGTTCAAGAAGGAGAACGGCATCGATCTGCGCAGCGACAAGCTCGCGTTGCAGCGCCTGAAAGAGGCAGCCGAAAAGGCCAAGATCGAGTTGTCATCGACGCAGCAGACGGAAGTCAACCTGCCCTTCATCACGGCCGACCAGTCGGGTCCGAAGCATCTGACCATGAAGCTGACCCGCGCGAAGCTCGAAAGCCTCGTGGAAGACCTGATCAAGCGCACCATCGCCCCGTGCGAAGCGGCGTTGAAGGATGCCGGTCTGAAGGCAGGCGACATCAACGAGGTGATCCTCGTCGGCGGCATGACCCGCATGCCGAAGGTCGCCGAGACGGTGAAGAACTTCTTCGGCAAGGAGCCGCATAAGGGCGTCAACCCGGACGAAGTCGTCGCCATCGGCGCCGCGATCCAGGCGGGCGTGCTGCAGGGTGACGTCAAGGACGTGCTGCTGCTCGACGTGACACCGCTGTCGCTCGGAATCGAGACCCTCGGCGGCGTGTTCACTCGTCTTATCGACCGCAACACGACGATCCCGACCAAGAAGAGCCAGGTCTTCTCCACCGCAGAGGATAATCAGAACGCGGTGACGATCCGGGTCTTCCAGGGCGAGCGCGAAATGGCGGCGGACAACAAGATGCTCGGCCAGTTCGACCTGGTCGGCATTCCGCCAGCGCCCCGTGGCGTGCCGCAGATCGAGGTCACGTTCGACATCGACGCCAACGGTATCGTGAATGTGTCGGCGGCGGACAAGGCGACCGGCAAGGAGCAGTCGATCCGGATCCAGGCATCCGGCGGCCTGTCTGATGCGGATATAGACCGCATGGTCAAGGAAGCCGAGAGCCACGCCGAGGAAGACAAGAAGCGCCGGGAGCTCGTCGAGGTCCGCAACCAGGCCGAGGCCCTGATCCATTCGACCGAGAAGATGCTTGCCGATTTCGGCGACAAGGTCTCGGCCGAGGACAAGTCAGCGGTCGAGGCGGCGGCGGCCGAGGTGAAGGCCGCTGCCGAGGGCGAGGACGTCGAAGCCATCAAGCAGAAGCTCGAGGCATTGGCTCAAGCGTCGATGAAGCTGGGCGAGGCGATGTATCAGTCGGGCGAGGCCGAGGGCGCTGCTGAAGGTCCCTCCGCCGATGACGCCGGAAGCGGTGCGGACGAGAACGTGGTCGATGTCGACTTCGAGGAAGTCAAGGACGACGACGACAAGAAGTCTGCGTAAAGACAAGGTCCAACAAGGCAGCGGAGCTCCAAGTTGCTTGGGGCTCCGCCGGCTGCCCAATCCGAGGCCCGCATCCGCCCCGTTCGCATACGAGGCATGAGGGTCCGGAGGGGTGATGGCGAAGCAGTGCTACTACGAGGTCCTCGGCGTTGCCCGCGGTGCC
>JARRPE010000267.1:0-2833 GCA_037383205.1 Methyloceanibacter sp. | reverse complement strand
CCCGGACACTTGAAGACGGCCCGTGCGGAAGGGAGCAATCGCCGGGTAAAGCTGAAAACGCTGGGGCTCGGTCAGGTTATCCAAGCTGAACTCGTCACTTCGTATTGCTCTGCGGCGCCGCGGCTTGCGCTTCGGCTTGATCGTAGAGAGTTTCGCCATCGGGACGGCGCATAGCCTCGAAGAAGGCATGATCCGCCGCCTTGGGCGCAGGGCCATAGAGGCTGGCGCTGATCCCGCCGACAATTGCGAGCAGCGCCGAGGCGAGGCTCGCCGCCGCCGTTCCGGCCGGGGTGTCGGCGATACCCACAAGGCCGCCTGCGATCAGGCATAAGAACATGAAACCAAAACCGATCGCTAGGCTCGCAAGTGCGCCCCATACCGTACACCGCTGCCACCACGTTGCGAGGAACAGGGCCGGAAAGAATGTCGCGGCCGCAAGCGCAAAGGCGGTCACCATGTAGCTCAAAGCGTCGACGTCGGCGACGAAGAGGTAGATGGCCATGACCAGCGCAATACCGCCGATCGCGCCCCAGGCCACAAGCAGGCGCGGCAGGATGACCGGCTGAGGATCGATCGACCGGTAAAGATCATCCGATAGGCTCGCGCCGAGCGTGAAGAGATGAGAGCCGGAGGCCGCAAGCGCGATCCCAAGTCCGGACGCCGCCATCAGTGCGGTGAGGATATAGGGCAGTGCCGCCAGCGTCGGCAGCGCCAATGCGACACCGTCGCGTGCAATCAGGAGGTCGCTGAAGCTGATCGACCCATCGCCATTCAGGTCCGTGGCGCGCAGGAGTTGAAGCTCGCTCAAGCCGCCCAGCCATGCCGGCAGGCCTTGTGTGGGGATCAGGACGATATCGCCGAAAACCAAGACTTTGGCGAACACGACGATGGCCGGCGCCGTCATGGCGAAGAGGGCGACGAGCAGGAGCGACCATGCCGCCGACCGGCGTTGGTCTGCCACGGATGCGGTCACGCCGCTTCGGGCCAAGAGGCTGGGCAGAGCGGCGGTGCCAAGCGCGAAACAGAAAAACAAGGCGAAGAAGCCCGCCTCCGAGATCGTACCGAAGGCTTGCAGAAAAGGCGTTACGGCGGCAACGGGTTCGTGTCCCGGCAGACCGGCAACGGTGCTTGGCTCTGCTGCAGCGACTCCGGCCGCGGCCTCCGCGTTCTGTAAGGAGCCGAGCAGGCCGCCATAAATGAACTGCGGCGCCGGCAAGTTGGTGAGAACCACGGCGACCACCGTCAGCGGGATGGCGAGGCCAAGGCTGCCCGTGATGAATTGGGCGCTGCCTGACCATGTTAGCGCGCGCATGCCTCCAAGTATGCCCGTCGCGGCGACAAACACGATCACGATCAGCACTGCGACCCAGTAGGCCGCGGGCAGGAAGATCGAGATCACCATGGTGGCGATCTTCACTTCGGCGGCGAGCAGCAGAAAAGTTGGGGCGATCTGTAGCGCGCTTGCCACCATGCGCGTCAGAGGCGACCGGAACCGGAACCCGAAAAAGGCTGGAAGCGTATAAGCCCCCACGCGCCGCAGATAAGGAACGAACAGGACGGCGGCGAGTAACGTCCCGCAGACCCAGCCGAGACCGATTCCCAGACCGTCGAAGCCCACGAAAAACAGTGCGCCCGTATAGGCGAAGAAGCCCGTCCCGCCGACGGTGATCGCCGCCAATACGAACCCGTTATAGACCTGTGGAACCCGGCGCCCCGATGTGAAGAAGTCCTCGATGTTCAGCGTGCGTGCCGCGACCGCGATCGCCATGTAGAGAACCAGCGGCATCAGGATCATGAGCCGCGCGATCGACCCGTCGCGCCAGCCCAGCTGCTCCGCCATGGCCAAAAGGATCGCGAGCGAGACGAACGCACTGGCGACAATGCCGTAATAGGCGCCGAGATGGGGATTCGGCGTGCGTTGGCGCGACTGCAGAGCCATCGCCTAGGTAATCTCCTCGTTCATGCTGCGGGTCAGGTCGATCCGTTCCTGGACGCGCACATACCAGAACGTGACGAACACCGCGAACATGGCGAGACCCTGCGCGAGCAGAAAGAAGCCGAGCGGGAAGTTCAGGAACCAGATGCGGTTCAGCGGAACCGCATAGAGAATGGCCACGGCCACGGCGAACAATACGACCGACACGGAGGTGATCGCCACGGCCTGCGTGCGCAGCTGATGACGGTCGCGCGCCGCGTTCTCGATCTCGATGTCCTGCTGTGTGTCCTGGTCGGTGTTCTGCGTCGTCACGCGTCCTGCCCCGTTGCGTGGTTGAAGTCCCGCCGAAACCGCCGGCCGTCAAGTGCCGGAA
Source organism: Methyloceanibacter sp. (assembly GCA_037383205.1). Taxonomy (GTDB): domain Bacteria; phylum Pseudomonadota; class Alphaproteobacteria; order Rhizobiales; family Methyloligellaceae; genus Methyloceanibacter. The sequence goes on along the minus strand of JARRPE010000267.1, from coordinate 524 downwards.
GCCGGACCCTACATGGAGGTACCCTGAAGCTCTTAGCAGTCAGGCCAGCCCCTGCAAACCGTCCTTCGTCAACAAGGAGGCCAAAATGCGGTTGAGGCAGACCAGTGGGCGGTAGGACGGTTCGCTCGTAGGGGGCTTACCAGGTCAGGCGCATGCCGCCTCTGGCGCTGATGCCTTCCGTCTGGTCGCCGAAGATGTAATCCACCTTTGTGAAGAAAGCGGTTCGAGCTTCCGGATTGAAGAAGTTCACGCCGCCCGAGACTTCACCCCAGACTTCGTCCGGCTTGTCGGTAAAGGTGAAACCGGGTCCCCGGGACGTCAATGTTGCGCTGTGCTCTCCAGAGAGCACGCCCCACAGGCTTCCCGTGACAAACGGCTCGAACGTCGTTCCTTCCCAGATCTGCGACGAGGTGCCCATCCGTAGGCCTACGCGGCCACGCACCTGTTCATCATCGTAGAAGTCGATGTTGTTGCCCTGTTGGGAGAAGTCGTCTACGTGCGTCCAAGAGATCACGACCGTGCCG
>JARRPE010000266.1:0-4255 GCA_037383205.1 Methyloceanibacter sp. | reverse complement strand
GCTGCGATCATGGCCCACTACGGCGCGACCGATGATGTCGACTACAAGGCCGACAACTCTCCTGTGACGCAGGCGGACCGGGACGCCAACGACATCCTCGAGGCTGCGCTGCGTGATTTCGCACCGTCCATCCCGGTCGTCTCCGAGGAAACGGCCACGGACCGGACGGCACCGTTGGGAGGCATGTTCTTCCTGGTGGATCCGCTGGACGGCACCAAGGAGTTCATCAAGAAGCGCTCCGACTTCACGGTGAATGTCGCTTTGATCGATCACGGCTATCCGTGTTTCGGTCTGGTGTACGCGCCTGCTCGTGGGCTACTCGCCGTCACGATCGCCGACGGCGTCGCGATCGAGGCATCGATGGCGCCGAACGCGGCGGGTGCGGACCTGAACGCGCTCAGTTACAAGCGTCTGCACGCCCGGCCGGCGGATCCGCAGGCGATTACGGCCCTGGTCAGCCTGTCGCACTTGGACGAAAAGACCGAGGAATTCCTGAAGGGCTTCTCCGTCGCCGACCGCAGTGGCGCGGGATCGTCGGTGAAATTCCTGGAGATTGCGCGTGGGAACGCAGACCTCTATCCGCGCCTTGCTCCCACCATGGAATGGGATACCGCAGCCGGTCAGGCGGTGCTCGAGGCAGCCGGTGGGCATGTGGTGGACACGCGTGGGGCGCGCTTCGCCTATGGTAAATCGAGTGCCGGTCTAAAAAACGGCAGCTTCATCGCCTGGGGCCGCACCGTCTTAACGCCCCGGTAAGCCTTCCATCGTTTGGTAACGCTTTCGGTCAACACTTGCGGTGGAGGCGTTTGCCTCCTCGTGCCCGGCGCTTGCGCCGGCACCCGCGCCCGGGGGCTTTTGTTATGCGTATCACCAGCATCGCGGTCGCCGCTCTTGCGGCGCTCCTCGCAAATTCAGTTCTGATACAGGGATCACAGGCGCAGAACGCGCCCTATGCCGCGCCGGCCGGCTCGATGCCGGTCCCGAACGCGCCCGTGAGCGGTGCTGCCTACCAGCAGACAAAATCCTACGTGCCGGAGCCGGGCTCGACTAGCCCTGACGCCACGCCGGCCGTGGGCGGCTACGACCCCAACGAGCCCCCGCCGTCCTATCAGCAACAGCCGGATCCGTCCGGCCAAACCTATGTGGCGGCCAGCGGCTATGCCTCGGAGAGGCTGGATGGCGCGGACGGTTTCTCCCCCGAGGAGATCAAGAGCGCCGGCCACCGCTTTTTCGGCAAAGTTTCATCAGGCTTCGCAAGCGCCGTCGAGTACACCTTTCAGAAATCCGGACGGCCCAATGGCTATATCATCGGCGAGGAAGCCGGCGGCGCGTTCGTGGCCGGCCTTCGCTACGGCGAAGGCACGCTCCACACGCCAAGCGGCGGGCAGTTTCGCGTGTTCTGGCAGGGTCCGTCCGTCGGCTACGATTTCGGCGCCGAAGGCTCCAAGACCATGGTTTTGGTCTACAATCTTCATGATCCCAGCCAGATCTACAACCGGTTCGCCGGGATCGACGGCTCCGCCTATCTGGTGGGCGGCGTGGGGGTCACTTATCTCGCCCGCGACGACGTTGTCGTCGCCCCCATACGCTCCGGCGTCGGCCTTAGACTTGGCGCAAATGTCGGCTACTTGAAGTATACTCGCCAGCCGACCTGGAATCCGTTCTAATTTGGCGCTAATGAAGCTGTAGCGTTGGTCTTGCGGGTCTCGGATCGTCGGGCGCGCGAGGCTTGTGCCATGACTTCCGCCGTGACGTTCGCCATGGCCGATTGCGCATGGCTTTGTTCGCACGGCTTGGCTGCGCGCGGGCGGCGTCACGAGGGGCAGATAGGGCGTTTGCGGCAACGCCCGTGCGGAGCGCATACGTGGCTCCAATTCAAGGAATCAAAGGCCTTGATGATTGAATGGTTCATGTTCGGGGCGTTGGGCTTCTTCTTGGGATGCCTGCTCGGCCTCATGCTCGCGCCCCCGTTGTGGAACCGCGCCGTCAAGCTCACCACGCGCCGGCTCGAAGCCACGATGCCTATGACGCTCGCAGAGATTCAGGCCGATAAGGACCAGATTCGCGCGGACTTCGCCATTCAGCTGCGCAAAGTGGAAGTGGCTCTGGAGAAATCGAAAGAGAGGGCCGCACGCGAGCTGATCGAAGCCAATAAGCGCCGCGTCGAGATCCAGAAGCTGAATGGAAGCCTGGAGGCTGCGAAAGGCGAGCTGCACGAAGCCGAGAACGCCAACCGTGTTCTACAGCAGACCATCAAGCGGCGTCTGCCCGACCTCGACGCCCGTCTGAAGGCGGCGAAGAAGGCGCTGTCTGATCTGGAAACGGTGAATGCGGAACTGCGCACGACCATCGCCTCCCAGTCCGAGGCCCTGAAGATCGCCCGGGCGACGGTGCACAACCAGCGCGCCGACATCGATCAGCTGCGGATTTCACTCGAAAGCGGCAGCGCCGCCGGACGGGGCTCGGCCAAGAACGATTCCCGCGCCATCGCGGAGAGCCAACGCCTGGCCGCCGAATTGTCGCGCGCTAAGGAAGACCTGGAGCGCGTTCGGACGAGCAGCGAAGAGATCGCCTTCCTGCGCCGTGAGCTCGGCGCGGCCGAACCCCCTGCGGAGTTCGCCGAAGCCGCCTACGCGGAACCCCCGCAGGAAGGCCCCTATGAGACCCCCTATGCGGAAGAACCGGTAGCGGAGTCCGTCCCGGCAGAAGAGACCTATGCCGCCGCATCCGGGCAATACGCCGAAGAAGGCTACCCGGACGAAGAGGCTCAAGCGGGCGAAGCCGCCTATCAGGCCGAGGACGTGCAGCCGGTCGAACCCGTTCAAGACGAGCAGGCTTACGCCGCAAACCTCTTCAACGGCGAGGACGACTACGAGGTCGAAGAGGACTACGAGACCTACGAGATCCAGGGCCACTACGCCGCTCAAGGCCATGATGACGCTGAGGGTGACGAGGAGGACGAGGGCGAGGCCGCCTACGAAGAAGCCCACGCGGCCGGAGAGGCCGACAGCGAAAACACGGCTGGCGAGGACGAGGCCAACAGCCTGTCCAAGCGCTTCACCGCGCGGCGTGCCAAACGGCAGGCCGAGAAGTCAGGCGGAAGCCTTACGAGCCGCCTGCGGGGCCTCGTGGCGGACAGCCCCGAGCGGCGCGGCTAGCGCAAACGCCAATCCCGCACTCAAGAACCCGTGCTGAGAAACGCACGTGTCTCATTCTCGAGGCGCAGCGCCGTTAGACAGCCCGAGAAGACCGCGCCTGTATCAATCCCGATCCTGTTCGACCGAACCACAGGCGCGCGATCCGGCGTGTGCCCGTGGACCACGACCTTCTCAAACGGCTCCTGGCAGTTCAGGAACAGGTGCCTAATCCAGAGGAGATCGTCGGGCTTCTGGTCGTCGAGCGGCACGCCAGGGCGCAGACCCGCATGCACGAACACGTAGTCTCCGATGACGCGTCTGAGTTCGAGGCTTTCCAGGAAGCGCCGGTGCGCCTTGGGAAGCACGTTCTGCAAGGCCGCCTGCCAGGCCAGTGGCGGCGCGCGGCGTGCCTCGAGCCCGTCGACATCCACATTGTAGGACCGCAACGTCTCCTCGCCGCCATTGCGAAGCCAGCCATCGAGCGAGGACGGGTCGGCGAGGAAATCGAGCAGAAACTCTTCATGATTCCCCTTGAGAAACTGGGCCTTGAAGCCGGAGGGCAGGCCCGTGGCCAATAGGTCGATCACGCCGCGGCTGTCCGGCCCCCGGTCCACGTAGTCACCGAGAAAGACGAGCGTCTTCGTCGTGGCGCCGGAGGCCGCGGCATCCTGCTCGATCTGGGAGAGAAGCTCTGCCAGGAGATCGGAGCGGCCATGAATGTCGCCGATCGCGTATACGAGCTCGCCGCGGGGAACTGTCGCCGTCACGGACCTAAACGCCGCCCTCTCGACCCGCCAGTTCTAGATAGAGGCGCGACGGGAAACTAAATACCGTGCTCACGCAGTCGTCTTTTAGTCCAATGAACAGAACGGACTTGCCATCCCTCATCTGGTCGTCTTCGGTGATGACGTAGAGAGTGTCGACGCGCAAGGGCGGCAGGCCCCTCTGGTGCGCGGCCCGCTTCTCGAAGGCTGCCAGGCTCGGGCCTCCATATTGGTCGAAGGTCGCGTGAACGCGCGCGATGGCCGAGCGAATTTCGCTCTCGGTCTTGCACGGGACAGTCGCGATCTTCGGACCGTCCCCGCCGTAATACGTCGTGCCGTGCGGCTGCACGAGCG
>JARRPE010000265.1:0-5355 GCA_037383205.1 Methyloceanibacter sp. | reverse complement strand
TAAAACGCTGCTAAGTGGCTTGGTTGACGATTTCCTAAGTCGCGGCTTTAAAGGCCCGAAACTCCGCAGTTTTCTCGCGCAGGAGTGACAATAGCCACCCAGACGTTCTGGGGCGACCCAATAGGGCCGTCCTCCTCGCGGGACCGGAGACAATGGCAGTCGCGATACCTAGAAGCACACGATGATCATCTGCTCTTGCACCGTTCTCACATCGGAGGAGATACACGAAGCCGTCGCCGCTCTGAGGACGAAGGATCCCTTTGTCGTCATCACGCCGGGCCTGATCTACCGGACGCTCGGCAAGAGGCCGAAATGCGGGGATTGCATGCCCTTGGTCGTGAGCATGATCGTCGGCTATGACGACGAAGGGCCTGTGTCCGCCGTCTCGCTGCCGCATCGATCACCATTCGATGATACGCCACCTGCGGACTAGCCACGCCAGATAAATTACCTTACAACTATTCTAAACTAACAAACGAGATGAGGTTCCGATGAAGGGCAATCCACGGGTAGTCGACTACTTGAACAAGGCGCTCACGCACGAGCTGACAGCCGTTAACCAATATTGGTTGCACTACCGTCTGCTGGACGACTGGGGCTATCAGAAGCTCGCTGACAAGGAGCGCGAAGAGTCGATCGAGGAAATGCAGCACGCGGACAAGCTCGTCACGCGCATCATCTTCCTCGAGGGTTTCCCGAACATGCAGAAGCTTGATCCGCTGATGATCGGGCAGAATGTCAAAGAGATCCTGGAATGCGACCTCAAGGCCGAGTACAGCGCCCGTGCGCTCTACATGGAGGCCCGCGCGGCCTGCCGCGAAGAAGACGACTATGTCAGCATGATGCTGTTCGAGGACCTTCTGAAGGACGAGGAAGGCCATATCGATTACATTGAGACCCAGCTTGGCCTTCTGAGCGACATCGGCGCGCAGAATTACGGGCAGCTTAATGCCAAGTCCGCCGACGACGTGGACGGCGGCGACTAAGTCTCAATCAACGCAGGTTTCGGCATTCCATGACAACTTCCGAGCTTGACGGACCTCGCCTGGCGCCAGCCGCCGGCGGGGCGCCCAAGCAGCTTGTCGTTTTCCTCCACGGTTACGGCGCGGATGGAAACGATCTGATCGCCCTGGGGCGAGAATGGGCGCCGGTCCTGCCGCACGCGGCCTTTGTGTCGCCCAATGCGCCGGAGCCCTGCGGCATGGCCCCGATGGGCCGGCAGTGGTTCGACCTGTCCATGGGCGACATGTCGATCATCGCGGACGGCGTCAAACGCGCGGCGCCGGCCCTCGATTCGTTCTTGGATGCGGAACTCGAACGGCAGGGACTGACCGCCGATTCGCTGGCGCTGGTCGGCTTCAGCCAAGGCACGATGATGGCGCTCGCGGTGGGATTGACGCGGAAGGCAAGGCCCGCGGCGATCGTCGGTTATTCCGGCGCGCTGGCGACCATGGAAGGCCTGCCGCCCCCCGGACAAGGGCCCGCGATCCTGCTCGTGCACGGCGACATGGACGAAGTGATCCCGGTCGAAGCCATGACGATGGCCCGCGAAGCCTTGGGCCAGGCGGGTTTGCACGTGCAATGGCATGTGAGCCGCGGCATCGGCCACGGCATTGACGGCGACGGGCTGCGGCTCGGCGGCGAGTTTCTCAAGCAGGCCTTCGCAGGCACACTGACAGCGGGTTGATGGTGTCACAATCACATCATCTAGGGTCCTTCACATTCGTGACACGTGCTTATAGTATCTCCCGCGACAGCTGAGGTTGAGCCCGAGTGCGACGGGTAACGAAGAGGACTTGAGGGCCTTGAACGTCGCAACAGTATCGGCCGCACCGGGGACTTACCCCGCACTTGTGCTGAATGCTGACTATCGGCCCCTTTCCTACTATCCCCTCTCACTTTGGAACTGGCAGGATGCGGTGAAGGCCGTGTTTCTGGACCGCGTGAACATCGTGTCCGAATACGATCACGCGGTGCACTCGCCGTCCTTCGAGATGAAGCTGCCAAGCGTCGTCTCGCTCAAGAGCTACGTCCGTCCGGCGCTCTATCCCGCCTTTACCCGATTCAACGTCTTCCTGCGCGACCGGTTCACCTGTCAGTACTGCGGAACGGGCCAGGATCTCACCTTCGATCACCTCATTCCGCGGAACCGGGGCGGTCTGACGCGCTGGGACAACGTGGTCACGGCGTGCGCACCTTGCAATCTGGCGAAGGGCGGCGAGATGCCGAGCCGAAGCAAGATGTGGCCCGCGCAGACGCCCTACCGGCCGACCGTGTTCGAACTGCACCGCAACGGCCGGCTGTTCCCGCCGAACTATCTGCACGAAAGCTGGCTCGACTATCTGTACTGGGATACCGAACTGGAGCCCTAAAGGCTCTTGGCGATCGCAACCTGGTGCTAATACCGCGTGGTCAGGCGTGTGAGCCAGTCGGGCGACGCATTCACTAGGTAGATTTCGAGCGCCTTGTCGGCGCCGGTCGCCACCAGAAGCCCGACCGCAACGAGCACGATCCCCAGCAGCATCTTGCCACCTTTTCCGGCCTCGGCCAGCTTGCCGCGCCAGCGGAGCATGGCCTCGCGCGAGGCAAACCCCAGCGCCATCAGCGGCAGCGCCGCGCCGACGCCGAACGCCAGCATGGTTAGCGCCACCTGGCCGAGATCCTCGCCCTTGGCCGCCAGCACGGACGCAGCCCCGAGGGTCGGCCCGACGCAGGGGGCCCAGACCGCGCCAAGAAGGAGGCCGAAGCCGAACTGCCCCCTAAGGCTGTTGCCGCTGAAACTCGAGAAATGATCGTCCACCCAATTGCCGACCGGGCCCGCCGCCACGGCGATTGGAGGCGCGGCACGAGCAGCACGATCCCCACCGCGATGAGAAGTACCGCCGCGGCGAGACGAAAGACATCCGTGTCCAGCCCGATGGCGAAACCGATCGTGGCCACGAACAGACCGATCATGGTGAAGGAAATGGCGACGCCCAAGGCCAAGGCCGCCGGTCCCAACCGGTGCTCGCTTTGCGCCGTGCCGAACACGATCGGGAGCAGCGGCAGAACACAAGGCGACAGCACCGACAGAATGCCGGCAAGGAGTGCGAGGCCAAGTGTTGCAAGCATGAGGCGGCTCCGGGTGAACGCTCTACAGCGTCAGGTCGAGCATGCCCTCGATGGCCACGGGGCTGGTCGATCCGACGGACCGGACGAGCTCATCGCCGCCCTTGAACACGATCAGCGTGCTCTGGGACCGCACGTTCAGCGCCTTCAAATCTTCCTTGTCCTTGTCGAAGTCGGCGCGGAGGATCAGCAAGTTCTTGTATTTCGGCTGCTGGGTCAGCTCCTCGATGATCGGCTTCTGCGCCCGGCACGTGGGACACCAAGCGGCATAGACATCCACAAGGATCGGCTTCCCGGCGCTTCGGGCTTCGGCCAATGCCTCGGGGCTATAGGGCTGGACCTCGGCGGCCGACGCGGGGACGGCAGCAACAAGAAATACCGCCACGAGGCCGGCAAACAACGCGCGAATCTGGGTCATCTCAACCTCCAAGAAGGGGTTCATTCCCTATCTTGGTAGCAGCCGGACGGCGCCAGCCGCCAATCAAGGTGTTTGAACTTGTCGTGAAGCGGGCCCGCGAAAAGGCAGATTAGCGGCGCAGCGCAGCACCCGCGAGCGCGATGCCGGCCAGCACCGCCGAAACCACGGCGTTCCATCCCGCGAAGGACAGGCCTAGAAACCGCCACGCCGCCTCGTCGCAACGGATGACGGGAGTATCGACAATGCCCTCTTGGCTCCACTGGAGATCGAACCCGCCGGCGCAGGTCTCGGGGCCCGGCCAGAACTTCCATTCGGCGCCCGCGTGGTAGATGCCAAGCCCCATATTGAGGAGAAAGCCGATCGCGACGAGCAACAGCACCAGGCGGGCGAAGCCGAAGTTCTCGCCTCGCGCGGCAAAGAACGCAACGACGGCTGCCGGCACTCCGAAGTAATACGCGTAACGCTCCTGGAGGCATAAGGGGCATGGCGCGTAGCCGCCGAACTGCTCGAAGGCGTGCGCCGTGAGAATGATCAGCAGCGCGCCGCCGAATACGACGGCGCTTACCGCCATCATCTGTCCTGCAAGAGTGTCGCGCGTATCGCCCATCGTCCGGTCGCCCATCGTTACATCACGTATTTGATGAGAACGAAGCCGCCAATCAACAGCACCACAAACAGGACCGACAGGATGCCGAAATACTTGTCGATGAAAGTCTTGATCGGCGGGCCGAACCAATACAGCAGACCCGCAAGCGCAAAGAAGCGAATGCCACGCGCGGCGACGCTGGCGATCATGAAGACGAAGAAGTTGAGCTGCGTCACGCCACTGGCGATCGTGATGACCTTGTACGGGAACGGTGTGACCCCGGCGATGAACACGATCCAGGCGCCATAGTCGTTGTAGCGCGCCGCGAAGTCCTCGAACTTCTCCCCGTAGCCATAGAAGTTGAGGATCGGCTGCCCGATCGTGTCGAACAGAAAATAGCCGATGACGTAACCGAAGATGCCACCCAGCACGGAGGCGATTGTGGCGATGGCGGCGAAGAGCCAAGCCTTGCGCCGCTCCGCCAGCACCATCGGAATGAGCATCACGTCCGGCGGAATGGGAAAGACGGAGCTCTCGATGAACGATACGCCCGCGAGCGCCCAAGGCGCTCTGCGGTGCGCCGCGAGGTCCATCATCTTGTCGTACGCGCGCTTCAGCATGGCGCTTCCTTTAGCCGGGCGCGCATCGTCTGTCTATCGCGGGGAATGGACGGGCCTGCGGCGAAAGCGGCCGAACTGGCTTTGGTGCGTCCGAAGATATTGACCGGACGCAGGGCTTGGCCCATGTTCCGCCCCCTTGGTCTCAATGGCCTTTTGGCCTGGAGAACTTTGGCCCCAGTGGCGGAATGGTAGACGCGACAGACTCAAAATCTGTTGTCCGCAAGGGCGTGCTGGTTCGAGTCCGGCCTGGGGCACCACCGTTATGCATCCCTCTCCATCGCGGCCCATCGAATAGGGGATCCACCCTATCGAGCCCGGCGCGAGGCCGCATTAGCTTCTTCTCATCGGCCAGTGATGGGCTATCCCAACCCTTGGCCACCCGCATTTCTTCCGCACCGACGGAAGCCGAATGAGAGAGGCAACGACATGAAAACCCTGTTCGCAAAATCCGACCGTCTGCTGACCGCACTCGTCCTTGGCGCCGCATTCTTCGCCGTCTCGGCCCCGGCGACCATCACCAATGCCCAGGCCGCCTGTGTCTCGGGCGTCGCCTCGAACGACGTGCTCAATATCCGCACCGGCCCCGCCGCCAGCTACAACATTGTGGGCTTTATCCGCCCCGG
>JARRPE010000264.1:0-3829 GCA_037383205.1 Methyloceanibacter sp. | reverse complement strand
GGCGCGATGATCCAGCTTGTTGCGAGATGCGGAGCCGTCATGTTGCGGTCTCCGTCTCGTCAGGCAAGTCGTCCTCGGGCAAGTCGTCCTCGGGCAAGTCGTCTTCGGGCCGGTCGGCCGTATCCGTCGCGGTCTCCAGGAACCCGCGCAGCGCGAGAACGACGATCAGCGCCGTCATGCCGAAGGAGATGACGATGGCCGTGAGCACAAGGGCCTGCGGCAGCGGATCGGTATAGGAGTCCGCGCCCGAGATGATCGGCGGTTCGTCTATGACCAGCCGTCCGGAGGTGAACAGGAAGATGTTGATCGCGTACGACAGCAACGTCAGCCCAACGACGATCGGGAAGGTTCGCTGTTGCAGGATCAGGTAGACAGCTGCCGCCGTCATCAGGCCGATTGCGCTGGAGACGATGAGTTCCATGTCAGCTCTCCTTATTGTTCGAGCTGACGACCCGGCCGTCCTTTAACGGAACGTCCATCGGGCCTTCGGGAATGGCTTCGGGCTCGGCGCGCGCCTCGACGCGCGAGATCTGCGCGAGGGACAGCATGACGACGCCCACGACGGCGAGGAACACGCCGAGGTCGAACGACATGGCGGAGGCGACTTCGAACTCGCCGACGATCGGAAGATGCACATACGTGTAGGTGCTGGTCAGGAAGGGCCAGCCGAATATCAGTGAAACGACGCCGGTCAGCCCGGCGATCAGCACGCCTGTCCCGATGAGCACTTGACTATCCAGGCGCATGCGGTGCGCCGCCCAGCTATAGCCGCTGGCGATGTATTGCATGATGAGTGCGATTGCCACGATTAAGCCGGCGATGAAGCCGCCGCCCGGCTCGTTATGGCCCCGCAGGAACACAAACGCCGCCACCACGAGCACGAGCGGGAACAGGACGCGCGTCGCCACCACCAGCATCATCGGATGGGCATTGGCGCTCTGCTCCCGGTCGCTGCGAATAGACGCAAGCGTGCGGGCGGCGGCCCCGCGCAAGGCGTTATCGAGCAGCGCGTAAATGGTGATTGCGGCGATGCCGAGCACGATGATCTCGCCGTAGGTATCAAAGCCGCGGAAGTCGACGAGGATGACGTTCACGACGTTGGTGCCGCCGCCGCCGGGCTTGGCTTCGGCAAGGTAGTAGTCCGAGATCGTCTGGAAATCGCGGGTCATGATCGCGTAGGCGAGGGCGGCGATGCCGAGGCCCACGGCCGCGGCGACCGTCGCCCGTGCAAAGCGGCCGCCAGTGCTCGTTTCCTGCGGCGACGTCTGCGGCACGAGATTGAGCGCCAGCAACAGCAAGATCGTCGTGACGATGTCGACCGAGATTTGGGTCAAGGACAGATCGGGCGCGGAGAACTCGAGGAAGAACAGCGCGGCGATCAGGCCGACGCCGCTGGTCAGGAGCAGCGACAGCAGTCTGTTCTGATGCCAGAACAACAGCGAGATACATAAGGTGGCGAGAACCAGCCAGGCGGCGGTCGCAGGCACCGCGCCAGGCAGCGGTGGCCGTGTGCCCGATTCATACGGCGCATTGAAGAACGCCGCCGCGCCGACCACGACGATCGTCACCAGAATGATGCCGGCATAGCGCGAGAAGGAGCCGTTGTGCGTGGCATTGATAAAGCTCCGCGCGCCGCGGACAAGGCCGGAGACGCCGGCGTCGAACATGCTCTTCGCATCCATCCCGGCGAAGACGAGGCGCAGCTGGTCCGCGGCGTTGTAGGCCCGGAACAGGAAGGCGCCGCCCACGAGGGCGATGACGCTCATCAGAAGCGCGGGCGTGAAGCCGTGCCACAGCGCGAGATAGTATTTCGGCAACGCGCCGCCCACGACGGCGAGCGACGTGCGTTCGACGATGGCGCCCGCCGTCTGCGCCGGGAAGATGCCGATCACGATGACGAGGACCGCGAGCGACGCAACGGGCAGCCACATGCCTATAGGCGGATCATGGGGCTTCTTCGGATAGTCTTCGCGGACAGGGCCGAGGAACGTGCTGATGGCGAAGCGGTACGAATAGGCCGCCGAGAACAGCGCGGCCAGGGTGGCCAACATGGGGATCACCCAGGGATGACCGGCATAGGAGGTATGCGAGGCTTGCTCGAGCATCATCTCCTTGGAGATGAATCCGTTGAAGAAGGGGATGCCGGCCATGGACGCCGCGGCGATCAGGGCCAGCGTCCCGGTAATCGGCATCAGCGTCATTAGACCGCTGAGCCGCCGAATGTCGCGCGTGCCCGTCTCGTGGTCGACAATGCCGGCGCACATAAACAGTGCCGCCTTGAACGTGGCGTGGTTGAGGATGTGGAACATGGCGGCGACCGCGGCCATCGGCGTGCCGAAGCCGAGCAGCATCGTGATGAGGCCGAGATGGCTGACCGTTGAATAGGCCAGCAGCGCTTTGAGATCGTTACGGAACAGGGCGATCCAGGCCGCGATCAGCATCGTGATGAGACCGATGGGTGCGACGACGAGAAACCACGCGTCGGCCGGCGAGAAAACCGGCCAAAACCGGGCCATGAGAAACAGTCCCGCCTTCACCATGGTCGCGGAGTGCAGATAGGCCGAGACGGGCGTTGGCGCGGCCATGGCGTGCGGCAGCCAGAAGTGGAACGGGAACTGCGCGGACTTGGTGACAGCGGAGAGGACCGGACGGCTTCGCCGCGCTGAAGGATCTCCGTGATTTCGTAGCTGCCGACGATGTGGCCCAAGATCAGCATGCCGGCGATGAGCGCGAGCCCCCCGCTGCCGGTGACGACCAGCGCCATGCGGGCCCCTTGGCGCGACTCGGGCAAATGCCGCCAATAGCCGATAAGAAGGAACGAGGTGAGGCTGGTCAGTTCCCAGAAGACGATCAAGAGAAGGATGTTGTCGCTGAGGACAATGCCGACCATCGCGCCCTGGAACATCAGCAGATAGAAGTAGAAGAGGCTCAAGGAGTCCTTCGAGCTGAGGTAGTACCGGGCGTAAAAAATAATCAGCAGCCCGATGCCGAGAATGAGTCCGGCGAAGAACAGCCCGAGACCGTCCGCGAAAAACGAAAACGATAGCCCGATCATGGGGAGCCACGGGACGCTCCAGGTGACGACTTCGCCGCTGTAGACCGCGGGCGCGTGAGACATCACCAGCGCGAGCGCCGTCAGGGTGACCGCGCCGGTGGCAATTGCACAAAAGTTGCGCCCCAGACGGTCTGCCAGCAATGGAACTACCGCGCCGAGAAACGGCGTGAGCGTGGCAAGGGCAAGAAGCATTCGTGAGGCTACCGAGGTTTATGCGAATCGCGACCGGTCGGGACGGCGGAAACGGCCCCGTAGGGTTGGTTTGATGTCATCCAAACATAGTCGGATCAAGGCAGAAAGTCGCCGGAAACCGAATTCTCGCACGCCATCCTAGGTGTTCTCACCGTAGAGCCAATCGAAGCCGCGCAAGGTCGCCGTTTCGCTCCGAAGACCGAGAATCACATTGCGTGTGTTGCGGAAAATCTCGCCGAGAACACCGTCGCCCATGTGGTAAGCCCGGCCAAGGCGGCGAGACGCTTGCTGAACGCGTGTTGCACGGGGCCAGCGGCTCGTCTCGTAGTCTGAGAAGGCGTGCGAGGGCTGCGAGCGGTGTGCGCCCAACAGCGCGGCGAGCTTTGCGGCATCCTCGATCGCGAGCCCCGCGCCTTGCGCCAAGTACGGGAGCACCGGATGGGCGGCGTCGCCAAGGAGAACCGCAGCGCCTCGTGACCAGTGGGGCAGGGCCGGCACCGCGAAGAGAGACCAGGCGCGCCAGGTCGGCGCGGCGTCGAGCAGGCGGAGCGGCGTCTTGCCCCATCGTGCGAAATTGGCGAG
>JARRPE010000263.1:0-4656 GCA_037383205.1 Methyloceanibacter sp. | reverse complement strand
CGAACGGCTCAATTGCATCGAGCCGTTCGCGCTTCTTGTCGTTGCCTTCCACGATGTACCAAGGCGCTTCGGGAATGCTCGTGCGCGCGAACATCTCCTCCTTGGCCTTGGTGTACTGCTCCCAGCGGACGCGCGACTGCAGGTCCATCGGCGACAGCTTCCACTGCTTCATGGGATCGTGGATGCGGATCATGAACCGCAGCTGCTGTTCCTCGTCGGTGATCGACAGCCAATACTTCAACACGATGATGCCGTTGCGCACGAGCATGCGTTCGAATTCCGGCACGTCCTGAAAGAAGCGCTCGACCTGATCGTCGGTTGCGAAGCCCATCACGCGCTCGACGCCGGCGCGGTTGTACCAGGAGCGGTCGAACAGCACGATCTCGCCGCCCGAGGGCAGGTGCGGGACATAGCGCTGGAAGTACCACTGGGTCCGCTCCTTCTCCGAAGGCTTCTGCAGCGCGACAACGCGGGCGGTGCGGGGATTGAGGCGCTGCGTGATGCGTTTGATGACGCCCCCCCTTGCCGGCCGAGTCGCGGCCCTCGAAGATGATCAGGACCTTGGCGCCGGTCGCCTCGACCCAGCTTTGCATCTTGATGAGTTCGGCCTGCAGCTGGAGGAGATTCTTGAGATAGATGCGCCTGTCGAGCGCGTCGGGATGCGCTTCCTTGTAGATCTGCCGCAGCTCCTCGCTGAGCATCGGTTCTGAAAGCTCGGCCTCCAGGGTCTCGTCGAGAGTCTCTTCGAGTTCGGCCTCGACCCAGTCCTTCTTGTTCTTCCTGACGGTTTCGTTGGGGTCATCGGTCATCGGCGCTCTCTCGTGGTTCATCCTCGGTGGGGAAATCGGCTCAGCGGACTTTCACCAGCGAGATTAAAAGTTTTGTGTCAACGGCGACACTTGTCCAAACGGCGGAAGCCGACATTGACCATCGCGCGATGACGGCGCCGGCGCCCCGGCACCGGCTTAGCGCCTTGTTTGAGAGCCTGCGGGCTTCTTAAGATGATGGAATGCGCATCCGGGCTCTCGCGATCTCAGCCGGTCTTGTTCTGTGCGTGTCGGTGGCCGATGCGCCAGCGGCGACGTGCGATCTTCCGGCGGGCGAAACGGCCGCCGTCTCCGCTGTCGTCGACGGGGAGACGTTGGGACTTGAAGACGGGCGCGAGGTGCGGCTGCTTGGGGTGCTGGCGCCGGCGTCGCCGCCGGACTGGGAGGGGACCGAGGCTTGGCCTTTCGCGGCGCAGGCCCGGGCAGCGCTGGCCGCTCTGGTCGACGGCGCCACAGTCACTCTTCGCTTCGATACGCGGCGCGAGGACCGTTACGGCCATCTGATGGCTCAGGTTTTCCTGGCCCACGACGGCAAGCCCGTTTGGGTGCAGCAGGCGTTGCTCGCGAAGGGACTGGCGCGGGTCGCGGCGCAGCCGGATATGAGCGCCTGCCTTGGGCCGCTTCTTGCCGCAGAGGTTGAGGCGCGGGACGCGCGGCGCGGCATTTGGCGGTCGCTGTCCTATCAGGTCCGCGATGCCCACGACCCCAAGTCGCTCGGCTATCGCCGGCATGCCTACCAGATCATAGAAGGGCGGGTGCACGGCATCGGAGAGGGGAAGACGCGCGTCTATGTCAATTTCGCCGAGGACTGGCGGGAAGACTTCACCGTGGTTATCAAGCGCAAGCGTCTTCCCGTCTTGGAGGCGGCGGGGCTCCATCTCATGAGCTTGCCGGGACGGCGCGTGCGTGGCTGGGTCGAGTGGTGGAACGGCCCGATGATCGAGATTTCACATCCGGACGAAATCGAGATCCTGGCGCCTTCGCCCGGCACGGGCTGAGCTTCGACAAAAGCTTGGCGCAGGAGGTCTCCCAAATGAAAAAGGCCGGGCGCGAGGCCCGGCCTTGTCTCAATGCTCGTGGTGGGGAGCTGCCTTAAGCGGCGGCTTTCCCAGCCTCCGCGGCCTCGGCAGCGGCCTTGTTGGTCCGTGCCGTCTTGGACAGGATGTCGTCGATCTTGGCGATCGCGCCTTCCTCGTCCAGTTTCTCCACAGCGGCCAACTCCCGCGCCATGCGGTCGAGCGCGGCTTCGTAGAGCTGACGCTCGGAGTAGGACTGCTCGGGCTGCGCCTCGGACCGGTACAGGTCACGGACCACCTCGGCGATGGAAATCAGATCGCCGGAGTTGATCTTGGCTTCATACTCCTGAGCACGGCGCGACCACATCGTGCGCTTCACGCGGGCCTTGCCCTTCAGCGTGGTCAGGGCCTTCTTGACGATCTTATCTTCCGACAGCTTGCGCATGCCGACGCTCTCGAGCTTCGTGGTCGGCACCCGAAGGGTCATCTTGTCCTTGTCGAAGTTGATCACGAACAGTTCGAGCTTCGCGCCCGCGATCTCCTGCTCTTCGATGGCCATGATGCGGCCAACGCCGTGGGCCGGGTACACGATGTACTCGTTCGTCCGAAAACCGTTTCGCTGCTGGGGTCTTTTCTTTTCCGCCATAGGATCGCCTCGCTGTTGAAAGCCTTGGGGCGCATCGGTACTAAGGCGCTTGAGCTTGTCCGCGTCGAATTCGGTCAGCGACGGGTTCGCTGGCGCCGCCCGGGGGCGGTCTCGCTGACAATAAGGAAGCGCTCAATCGGAGGGCCGATCGCTCACAGTCCTTCGAAGCTCAGAAAAAAAGCGGGCCAATCGGCTCGCCTCTCTTGGTGCCTCACGCGCCGACAGTTTGCGCCATTTCATCGATACCATATCACAAAAAACGCTAATTCGGAAGCAAAGCGCGACGAGCGCGCGACGGATTTCACGGCGGCGCCTGCGACTTTTTGACCATTTTTGACCAAAAGGTTTACGCGGGTCGGGTTTTGGACGGGGCAGGGCCCCGAAATCCTAGCCTAGTCGCCCTCGCCCGGTTCCGCCGAGAAGTACTTTTCGAACTTGTTGGGCTCGGTCAGGAAGTTGTCGGCGTCCGGCGGCGCGGGCTTCTTGGTGGTGATGTTCGGCCAGGTCTCCGAGTAGTCCCGGTTCACATCGAGCCACTTATCGAGATCCGGCTCCGTGTCCGGCTTGATGGCGTCGGCCGGGCATTCCGGCTCGCAAACGCCGCAGTCGATGCACTCGTCCGGATGGATGACCAGCATATTCTCGCCCTCGTAGAAGCAGTCCACGGGGCACACCTCGACACAGTCGGTGTACTTGCACTTAATGCATAATTCAGTGACGACGTATGTCATCGATTCCACATGCCATGGGGCTGTCCCAGCCCGGTTGCTAAAGCCCAGTTCGGGCTCTCAGCAAAGCCCGGGGAGAAGGATGCCTGCCTATAGCAATAGTGTCGGCAATACAAGGCGTGCGGCCTGCCTCGAAACCTCAATTCGTAGGATGGATTTGCCGCTTTGAGCCGCTCGTTGGGGCTGAATTTCTGCCGCTCGCGGCCGGCTGTGCGGGGCGGCGGTCTCTAGCCCCAAAGGGCCCGAAAGACGTCGATGCGCCGCCGGTCCCGCTTGGTCGGCCTTTTTCCCACACGCGCCTCGCCGGCGGGCCCGCCATCGGTCTCCCCGACGGGCGGTGTGAGGTCCTCGTACAGGGTCCGTGCCAGCGGCGCCGGGCCGCGCCGGTCGGCCGCATCAAGCACGCGCCAGACCACGAGCCGTCCGGGCGGGGTCGCCGTGATGACGTCGCCGAATTGCACGATCCGGCTGGGCTTCCGGACGCGTTCGCCGTTGATCCGGACGTTGCCGTCCGCGACGAGGCGGGATGCACCCGAGCGCGTTTTCGCCATCCGGGCGCACCAGAGCCATTTGTCGAGGCGCTGGCCTGTCACGCGGCCGGCCCCTAGCTCTGCCCCGAGCGGTCTTTCGCCGCCAGGCTGTCACGCAGGTCTTTCAGGGCCGCGAACGGCGAATTGTCAGGGTTCTGCTGGTCGCGCTTGGGCGAGGAACTCCATTCCTTGCTCTTGGCTTGGCCCTTCCCTTGACTCTTCCCTCGACCGGGTCCTTGGCCGCCGAAGCGATCCCCCTTGCCCCCTTTTCGGAAGGGTTTGCCGTGTTTGCGGTTGTTCTGGGGCTTCCCCTGTTGGTCGCCCCGCTGGTGCTGCGGCCCTTCCGCCTCCGCGCCCGCTTGCTGGCCGTTGGCCCGGCCCGCATTGCGGCCCCTGCCGCGCGGGTGCCGGGGCTGCTGATGCCGGCGTTTGGAGGGGCGCCAGATCTCGTCGAAGATGGGCTCCGGTTCCAGCTCCTTATTGGCAGCATTGGCAACTTGGGAAGCGACAGCGCCCTCGGCCTGAGCGGTGGCCTCGACGGCGGCGGGGTCCGCCGTCTCCGCTGCTGGCGTGTCTTCCGGCGCTACCGCTTGCACCTGCGCCTCGTCAGAGACGTCGATCTTGCGCCGCTCGAGGCGGAAGCCCAGCCCGCGCAGGATCGAGGCGAACTCCTCGCCGGAGCAGCCGACCATGGACATGAGTTCCGGCACGACCCGGAAGCCGCCATCGCCCGTCGCGCCCGATGGCGCCGAAGGCGTCCCTGCGGCCGCGGGTCCGGCCTCGGCACTATTGGTCTCGATCGCCGCGCTGGCGTCGGTGGTCGTCTCGCTCGGATTCTCTTGAGCGTCCGTCGGGGCCGGTTCGGCCGTCTCGGCCTTCGGCGCGAGCCGCCATGTGACGCGGGCGCGG
>JARRPE010000262.1:0-2860 GCA_037383205.1 Methyloceanibacter sp. | reverse complement strand
TGCCCGCAACCCGCCCACGGTGACGAACGTACCGCCGCTATCCCAGTCCACTTTCAAGCGGAGGTCCTTGCCCGTCTGCGCCGTCATGATCGTTCCTCGCGTTGAGACAAACAATAAGAGCGGCCCCGAAGGACCGCTCTCGAAATAATTCGTGCGCTGAGTGCGTGTCGGATCGACGCTCCGGCTCAGCCGTTCAGCCGCGCCTCGACCGTCTTGCGCAGGATCACCCGGTCGCGGGTGGAGACGCCGATAAGCTCGGCCACGCGCCAGACGAGGTTCGACTCGAACTCGTCCACGACGCCGTCGGCCATGACGACTTCCCACAGCATTTCGACAATGCGCTTCCGCCCGTCCTGGTCCAGCTCGCGGCACAGCACCTTGGTGAAGCGGTAGAGGTCCACCGCGTCGCGCTCCTCGGCGCTCGCATCCTGAAACAGACGCTTCAGCTCGTCGGATGAAAGGTCGAACCGGCGCTGCAGCAGCGCCTTCACCTTATGCTTTTCGTTGGCGTCGAAATTGCCGTCGATACTGCCGGCATTGATCAGCAGCGCGGCCGAGGCGATGCGCAGCTCCTCCTCGTGGAGGTCCTTCAGTTGCGTGTCATCGTCGACGCCCTCGACGAAGTTCACCAGCTTGGTCCAAAGCGACATACAGATCCCTTCCGGCCAGTTGTCATACGGCCCCCGGTGGGGGCGCATTCCAGTCGGGCACACCCCTATAAAACAACAATGGCCGGGACAAGCCCGGCCATTTCAGAATTCATGCGGTTGTGGGACTTAAGCGGCGGCCTGCTGCTGCGGCTCCGTCACCGCGCGGTACCGCACGATACCGTGCATGGTCTCGCCGTCCGGGTCGATCCGCGCCTCGGCGAACTCGTGGCGCAAATTGACCAGGTAGTGATCGTCGAGGCTCAGAGACTGGTCATGCAGCACCGCCTTGACCGCCTCCATGATCTCGTAAACTTCCTGGGCGCTGTCCGCGCGGTTCCAGATATGGAGCGTCAGATCGTGCTCAGTGCCGTCTTCCGTACCAGTGCTCCAGTCGAGCGTCACCGTCTGACCGAGCGTGATGTAGGGCAGCGCCTGTCCCTGCGGGACCTTGCTGTAGATCCGGTCCCCACCGAGCCGGCCCGTGAGTGCGGGCGCCGCGACAAGTGTCTGATAGATGCTGCGTTGAAGAGCCCAACTTGCGGCTGACATATTGATCTCCACCCAAACCGTTTCTGGACATCTAGGGACGCCGGCGCCGAATGCAATGGAGTGCCTCAGTGCTTGGCCCAACGCGCTCTTAAAGTCTTTGTGAGTTCTTGCTTAACGCGAGGTAAACGCGGGCGAAAAACTGACCAAAGAAAAGGCCTTGCGCGCATTTTCCGCGTTCCGAACTCCAGAAACCGCGCCGCCGTGTGCCGCGTACCGACGGCGAAGACCGGGCGGTCGCCGGCGCTTTCATAGATCGTTACAAGCATCTCGCCGCGGCACGCGACGCGCACCACAGACGAAACCGTCAGGGGCTGGTGGAGAATTCACTCACGCGCAAGCTGGCCGTTAGTCCGGTAGCGCGGCCGAACAGGCGCTCAAGCAGACCCACGTCCTCAAGCAGCGAAGCGGTAGGCAGCCAAAGTGGTCGGCAGCGAAAACACCAATGCCCGTCCGTTGAGCTTGGAACGAAGCGGGTAGACATCCTTTAGATGCAAACCATTGGCGCCTTGCGCGGCAGCACGTTTGACCTCACTAGGCACGTGCGTTAGCGAAAGCGGCAGCGCCGCCCCCAACCTGTTCAACCGACATGCCCAGGATGAAGTTCGTAGCCAAACTCGCGCTCGCGAGCATCGCCGTTGGACTTCTCGTCCTCGGGTTGAAATGGGCCGCCTACCTTGTGACCGGCAGCGTCGCGCTTTATTCCGACGCACTGGAGAGCGTGATCAATGTCGCCACGGCGATCGCGGCTTTTCTGGCCGTCCGCCTCAGCGCCGTGCCGCCGGATGCGAACCACCCTTACGGTCACCAAAAGGTCGAGTACCTGTCCGCCGTCGTCGAGGGCGTCCTCATCGTCGTGGCCGCGCTGGCCATCCTGCGGAAGGCCTATTTCGGCCTGATGGACCCGCATCCGTTTTCGGCGCCGGTGCCGGGTGTTGCGCTGAACATCGTCGCGAGCCTCATCAACGGCGTCTGGTGCTTCGTTCTGCTGCGCTATGGCCGCCGGCATCGCTCGCCCGCCCTCGTGGCCGACGCCAAGCATCTGCTCTCCGACGTGATCACATCGGTCGGCGTCGTCGCCGGCGTGATTCTCGTGGTCCTAACCGGCTGGACCCCGCTCGATTCCATCGTTGCGGCGCTCGTCGCCCTCAACATCCTGTGGTGGGGCTGGTCTCTCATGCGCGAGTCCGTCGGCGGCTTGATGGACGAGGCCGTCTCGAACGAGATCCTCTCCGACATCCGCCTCGTGATCTCGCGCGAAGCCGAAGGCGCGATCGAAGCGCACGATCTGCGCACGCGAACCGCGGGCCCCACGGTCTTCATCGACTTTCACCTTGTCGTGCCCGGCGCGATGAGCGTTCAGGACGCTCACGACATCTGCGACCGCGTCGAAGCCGCACTCAAGGAAGAGATGAGCCACGCGGTCATCACCATTCACGTCGAGCCCGAAGAAAAAGCCAAGATGGGCGGGGGCGTACCAGTCCTCTAGTCGCGTTCTCCCAGGATCTGACCGCCGCACGCTCTGCGCGGTCCGGCCTCCGTCGGCGGTGAGCACCGACCGACAGCGCAGCGCGCCTCGTCGGAGGCGAGATAGAGCGTTGCCGCAGCGATGTCTTCGGCGCCCCCGAGCCGCTCTCCCGAAAGGCGCCGGTCATGACGAGATC
>JARRPE010000261.1:0-4209 GCA_037383205.1 Methyloceanibacter sp. | reverse complement strand
ACGATTTCGCAGCGATGATCGACGAGCTCGAGGCTTGCCGCCAGATTCTCGCGAATGCCGACCGGCAAGAGTGACGACCAGGACCGACGGCGAAGAAATCCCGGGCTTCGGGCTCGTCGATCAGCGCTGCGAAATCGTCGGCGTCGCCCCCTAAACCCTCCGAGAGCGTGCTGCGGACCACTTCAGCGGTGACTCTGGGGCCATCCGGCGCCTCCGTTTCATCGGCACCGTCTGCATCACCAAGCCCCTGATACTCCATGACATAGCGCGGCCCTTGCTCGCGCAGGATCTTTTGAACGCCGCGAATGGTGTAACCGTCGCTGTAAAGCAGAAGCCGGATCCCCTTCAGAAGCGCCACATCCTCAGGCCGGTAGTACCGCCGGCCGCCGCCGCGCTTCATGGGTTTTATTTGGCTGAATTTGGCTTCCCAGAACCGCAAGACATGTTTGGGGACGTCCAATTCATCCGCGACTTCGCTTATTGTGCGAAAGGCCTCGGGTGCCTTGTCCAAAGCACTCCTCCTGGCGGAAACACGGCGCTAGTCCTTGGAGTTGCCCCCGGACATCGAATCGTTGATCCGCTGCTTCATGATGTTGCTGGCCCGAAAGACTAGCACGCGCCGCGGCGTGATGGGCACTTCCTGGCCCGTCTTGGGGTTTCGGCCGATCCGCTCGCCTTTTTCGCGGATACCAAACGACCCGAATGACGACAACTTGACCTGCTCGCCGCTCTCCAAGCTCGACACGATCTCGCGGAGCACGAGCTCCACGATTTCCGCCGACTCATTTCGCGGTAGGCCAACTTTTTTGAACACGGCTTCCGCAAGGTCAGCCCGTGTCAGTGTCTTCCCGCCCATCGTCTTGCTGCTCCCCCAAAGTCGCGGGACGAGCGAGGATGCTAGCCGAGCGGGCAACCACGGGTCAATTGCTCGCCGGATCAAATTCCTGATTTTGCGTCATAATCTCGAAAGGTGTGGCTTTCGCAGCACTCACCAGCGAACAAGCAGGGCGCCCCAGGTGAAGCCACCGCCCATGGCTTCCAGCAGAACCAGGTCGCCTTCCTTGATGCGGCCATCCGAGCAGGCCGTCATCAGTGCAAGAGGAATGGAGGCTGCCGATGTATTCGCGTGCTTATCGACGGTCATGACGAGCCGTTCGCGCTCCAATCCAAGTCTTCGCGCCGCGCCGTCCAAGATGCGTTTGTTGGCTTGGTGCGGTACGAACCAGTCGATATCGGCCGGGGTCAAGTCGGCCTTTTGCAAGGTTTCCAGTATTACGTCGCTAATCTTGGTAACGGCGTGACGGAACACCTCCGGTCCGTCCATGCGCAGATGGCCAACCGTTCCGGTTGAGGACGGTCCACCATCCACGTACAGCTTGTCGCGGTAGCGCCCGTCGGACCGCAACGTGGTCGCCAGCACCCCTCTTTCGGCGGCGGTGCCATTCAGCTGCTGCGCCTCGAGGACAAGAGCCCCGGCCCCGTCGCCGAACAGCACGCAGGTGGAGCGGTCTTCCCAATCGAGGATCCGCGAAAAAGCCTCGGACCCGACGACCAGTGCGCGTTTGAACTGGCCGCTCTTGAGGTAGTTGTCGGCCGTTGCGAGCGCGAACACGAAGCCGGAGCAAACGGCCTGCACATCGAACGCGGCGCCATCGGTGATCCCGAGCTCCGCCTGGATGGTCACGGCCGTCGCCGGAAAGGTCTGATCGGGTGTAGAGGTGGCGAGCACGATGAGATCGATATCGCCCGCTTCCAGCTTGCCGTCCTCGAGCGCCCGCTTCGAGGCCTCGATGGCCATGTGGGAGGTAAGTTCGCCATCGGCGACGATGCGCCGCTCGCGAATGCCGGTCCGGGCGACGATCCATTCGTCGGAGGTGTCGACGGTCGCGGTCAGATCTTCGTTGGTGACAATGCGGTCGGGCAGATAACCGCCCACACCTCTCACCACTGACCGCAAATTGGACAAGTACCCTACTCCGCCCGCTTAAGCCGCGCCGTCGAGCTCGAGCTTCTCGTGGAAATGGGCGACATCGGCGCCCAGGCGTTCGACGACGCCACTGAACGCCATTTCATATGCGAGATCGACCGCGCTCGCGAAACCCGTCTCGTCGGTCCCGCCGTGGCTCTTCACGACAATTCCGTTCAGTCCGAGGAAGATGCCGCCATTGAGTTGCCGCGGGTCCATTTTTTCCTTCAAGGCCCGGAACGCGCCCTGCGCCAGAAGCGCACCAAGCCGGGACAGAAATGATTGCCCCATGGCTGCTCTCAGATATTGGGCAATCTGCTTAGCCGTTCCCTCGGCGGTCTTCAAGGCGATGTTCCCGGTGAAGCCGTCGGTCACGACCACGTCGACGGCGCCGTGGCCGATATCGTTGCCTTCGATGAAGCCATGGTAGCGGATGGGCAGCGGCGCCGACTTGAGGACGGCCGCCGCTTCCCGGATCTGCTCGACGCCTTTGACCTCTTCAACGCCGATATTCAGCAGGCCGATCGAGGGCTTCTCCATCCCGAGTAGCGCCCTGGCCATGGCGGCGCCCATGAGCCCGAACTCCACCAATTGCCGCGTGTCCGCGCCAACATTGGCGCCCACGTCGAGCACGATGCATTCGGCGTCGACGGTCGGCCAAATGGCGGCGATGGCTGGCCGGTCGATGCCCTTGACCGTCTTCAAGCAGAATTTGGACATGGCCATCAGCGCGCCGGTATTGCCCGCCGAGACAACCGCGTGGGCTTGCCCATCCCGCACGGCTTGGATCGCGAGCCACTTGCCCGCGTCGGAGCGCCTGGCTGGGTTTGGCGTCCATCGCGATTGCCACGTCCGAATGGATAATCTCGGACTTTGACGCGAGCTCGGGATGCTGCTTCAGCTCGGCCTCGATTTGAGACTGATCGCCGGCAAGGATGAAGCGCATTTGCGGGTGCCGGACGAGGGCAAGAGCCGCCGCCGGAATGACCACGCTTGGGCCGTGGTCCCCGCCCATCGCGTCGAGCGCTATGGTGACTGGAGCAGCCATTCTTCACTACCGATCTGGAAGATTAAGGCCAGGCGCATACGCCGTGGCACCCCCGGAAACCGAACCCGAATAGACGTAAATGCCGGTCAGTGACAACCTGATTTTCTTGTTGCACCCCGGACTCAGGACTTCTTGAGGTCCTTTAGGACCGCAAATGGGTTGTTTTTTGGCATTTCCACCGCCTCTTTGGCGTCTTTCCACTCGAACTCGGCGCCGGTCTTTTTCGGATACGGATCAAGCGCGGTCGCAAAGGTCTCATAGACGAGCGGGCCGAGGTCGATGGTATCGGCCTCGATCGGCTCCGGCCAGTCGATCTCTCCGGCCTGTGCCGGATCATCCATCCGCTCCTCGAGCGCTTCGATCTTGTTGGGCGGCCAGAATTCGGCTTCGACGGGGACGTCAATCCTTGCGGGAACGGGCTCTAGGCTGACCACGCAGGTCTGCACCACATCCGCCCGAAGCCGTCCTGAGACATGCACCCTCTTCCCAGCGCCATAGCGCAGGCTGTAGTCGAACCGCAAATTCGCAAGGTCCACGAGATCGAGCAGGTCCACGATGGCCTTGCGCTCGGCCTCTTCGATCTCGATCGTCCTCTCAACGCCCGGTTCTGCCGTCGCGAGCTTGACTTTGCGCGTCAGCGGCGGGGTTTGGAGGTCTTCGTTCACAGATTGAGTCATGGTTTTGGGTCTCATGTGACCGGAATATCCGCAAATCGTATCCGACCGGCGCAAATGTCGTTGATCGGTTGTTGTTTCAGGTCTTCCAGCAACGCATTGACGTACGGGGTTAGCTTGGCGCTAACTACCCGCGCCTCCTCCTCGTCCAGAGGCAGACTGTCTGCAATGGCTGTCTCGAGCTCCTCACCTCCAGCCGCGGCGGCCCGGTCATAGCCCTCGATGAGGTTGGCACCGCCTGCCACGAGTTTGCGGACCTTCTTGGGAACCGCGAGGTCGCCGACGCCGATCTCACGCAGGACCGTGTCCATATCGGTCACGAAACGGTCCGCAAGGCCTTGCGCCGTGGCGCGGGCCTCGGTACCTCCGCCTTTCAGGCGCCGCAAGACCGCAAAGAGATTGAGCGTCAGGACCGAGAACCGGCCTTCAAGCGTATCGGGAACGCCAAGTCTTTGGTAATAAATTGGAAGTCGCGCCTGCGCCATAATCGCATCATAAAGATCGTCTGCATGGGAAGCGCC
>JARRPE010000260.1:0-2871 GCA_037383205.1 Methyloceanibacter sp. | reverse complement strand
CACGGCGCGCGGCGCGGTCGCGCCGGGACTCGGCGACGGCTTCGTCGATGCGGCCTTCCGGCCTGACAGGCCCGCCGCGGACGGCGATACCATCAAAGGGCGCGGCTTCGCCTTGGACGGGTTGCTTATGCCTGGGCATGCGCCCGATCATTTGTGCTTCGCATTGATCGGTGAGCGGACCGTCTTCACTGGCGATCATGTGATGGGCTGGAACACCACGGTCATCGCGCCGCCCGAAGGCAGCATGGCGGCGTTTCTCGACTCGCTTCAGCGGGTGGCGCAGCGGCACGACAAAGTCTTTTTGCCCGGCCATGGCGGCCGTATCCAGACCCCGCGCCGTGTCGTGCGGGCGTACATGACCCATCGTCTCTGGCGCGAGCAGACGATCCTCGCTTGCGTCGATGAAGGCGTGAACACCATTCCCCACATCGTGGCGCGGCTCTATGGCGGGCTCGACGCGACCCTGAAAGTGGCTGCGGCGCTGTCCGTCCTAGCACATCTGGAATTCTTGAAAGAGCGCGGCATCGTCACGGCCGAAGGCGCGACGGAAGGCCTCAGCGCCTTCTATTTACGCGCCGCTTCCGTACCCGGCGCTGCTTCTTCTTGACCTGCTTCGCGGGTGCGGCGACCGGCTCTTCCTTCGGCTCGGCGGCGGTCTGTTCGAGAACCGTCGTCTCGCCCTTCTCAAGCGCCGTATTGACCTCTTCCTCGAAGGCCCGGATGCGCTCGGCGTTGGCGCCGAGATCGCTGCGGCCATAACGCGAGGCGGACCGGATATCGATAACCGCCGACGTGTCGTCGCCCTTTACGCGCACCACCACGTCGTCGGTGAATCCCATGATCAGTGAGCTGTCGGTCGCTTCGATGCGGCCGACCCCGCTTTCGCCCGGGGCCTCGTTGACGACCACCGTCCAGCCGAGTTGCTTCACCGCCTCGTTGACGACGGTGAAGACGGCGCCGGCCGACCGGTCCACTTCAATGGGGCCGATATCTTCGTAGGCCTCGGCCTGAAGCTGGACCTGTTCAGCTGTCTGAGGTCCAAGCGGGTTGGCGTCAGGCGGCCGCTGTTCAAGCAGTACTGTGTATTGCAGCGGATCCTCTGGCGATGTCTGGATATCGGTCAGGTCCGGCAGCATGAACGACTGCGACAGAAAATAGGCCGGCAGCGCAAGCCCGATCAGACCGACGACGATGGCCGCGAAGTCGTTCCCCGCCCCCGTCTGCCCGCCGAACCAGATGCGGATCAAGGAGACGACGGCGATCAGGACGGCCAGGGCCAGACCCACGACGCATACAATGATGAGATTGATGGCTGCCGGTGTCCCCAGATCGAAAAAGCGGTGCAGAATTGCCGTGAGTATTAGGAGCTGCAGAAAGAACACGGCGATCCTGCGGGCCCAGCGAGCCTCATGCGCTTCCTTCACCACATAGCGCGCGGTGGCAAAGCGTTCGATCGTGTCTTCCGCGGTCACGTTACCTCGTCCTCACTGCGCCTACTCGCGGGACATTGCCCCATCCGTCAGCCTGCTGCGATAGCACAATTCGGCTCACGGATTGAGGCGCGTCTTTGTCCAGGCATCGTCAAGCGTTTGCCGGCGGAACACGATCCGGTCGTGCAGCCGGTACTCTCCGTTCTGCCAGAATTCAATCTCGACCGGCCTAACCCGGAAGCCGCGCCAATAGTCTGGCCGTGGCACCTCGCGGCCGTCAAATTCATCCGCATAGCGGGCGACGGCTTCTTCCAACGCCGCGCGGCTTTCCAAGGGCCGGGATTGCCGAGAGGCCCAGGCGCCAATCCGGCTCTGCGGGTGGCGGGTCGCGAAATAGGCGTCCGCCTCGGCCTCCGTGACAGGCTCGACCGGCCCACGTACACGGATCTGCCGGCCGAGGCTCTACCAGTAGAAAAGGAGCGCCGCCTTCGGATAGACGGCGAGTTCGCCGCCCTTTGCGCTGCCACAGTTCGTGTAGAACACGAACCCGCGCTCATCAGCGCCCTTCAAGAGAATCATCCGAATATTCGGAAGCCCGTCCGCGTCCGCCGTGGCCAGCGCCATTGCTTCGGGATCGGCCGGTTCGGATTTTTCTGCATCCGCGAGCCAAGTCTGGAACAGGCCAAATGGGTCGTCAGCAGCCGTGAAGTCTTGAGTATTCATCGTATTCCGCCTGTCACCCCGCACGCGCGGGCCGACAAAAAACTTCCCAGCGCGAGACGGGCATTTACGTTTTCCTCACCCTGATAGGCCAGGATTGGTCCTGTTGATAGTGGGCGCGGGGGGATTTCAGTAGCCGCGTCAGTATTTGGGGACGGTTTGTTATGCGTACGTTCCGTTGGAACGCCCCTATCAAGGGGGCGGGGGCTCTCGTGTTGTGTGTATTGCTCCCCGCCCTCATTCCTCTCAAGGCGGAGGATCGCGGGGCACATGTGGTGGTTCCGGTCTTCAAGACCGTGACGCCGGAAACCGTGACGGAGCCGAATAGCGCCCTCACGGAACTCAAGACCAGTCTTGATCGTTCAGATAGGGAAGTCGCGCTTCGGGCCCTGCAAATGGCCCTAACGGAGCTTGGCGACGGGGCGACCCTCGTGTGGCGGCGGCAAGCCACCCAACTCGCGGGTCGGATCAAACCCCTCTCCGTGTTCCGGGACGAGCACGGCCGCTTGTGCCGCTCGGTTCTCTATTCATTGAGCCGGGGCGGCAAGAATAACGAGATCGAAGGCGTAGCCTGCCGGTCACCAGACGGTCGCTGGGCAATCGCCGGTTAGAGGGTTCATGTCCGAGAGTTACATCACCACAGAATCCACCTCGGCGCTTCGTGCCGACGCGGTCGAGGACACAGCGCCAACCAGCCGTCGCTTTACGCCGCTGCGGTCGG
>JARRPE010000259.1:0-4871 GCA_037383205.1 Methyloceanibacter sp. | reverse complement strand
CAAGATGGATAGTGTGCTGTCCGCACTCGCTTTCCTGGCGCGGCGCCTCGTCCAGGCTGTCCTTGTCATGCTGGCGATCCTGGTGATCGCGTTTGCGGTGCGCGAGAGCCTTGGCGATCCAATCAGAGAGTTCACCGGCCAGGCGGTTTCGGAAGCCGAACGCGCCGAGCTACGCAAAGAGCTAGGCTTCGACCGGGAGTGGCCCGTCCAGTTCGCCGACTACCTCGGACGCGCCGCGCAAGGCGATCTCGGCACGTCCTTCATCTACAAGAAGCCCACCGTCGAGGTCGTGCTGGCGAAGTTTCCGGCCAGTTTCGAATTGGTGCTGAGCGCGAGCGTGATCGTGCTCGTCTTCTGCGTGCCCGCGGGAATCTACTGTGCCGTACGCCCCAACCAACTCGGTGCACGCTTGGTTCTGGGCTTGAGTGTCCTTGGGATTTCCATTCCGGTGTTCCTAACCGGCATTGTCCTCATCACGGTGTTCTCGGTCTGGCTGGGGTGGCTGCCTGCCTTCGGGCGCGGCCAGACTGTCGCTCTCGGGCCGTGGACCACCGGGCTTCTCACGCGCGACGGTCTTGAGCACCTGTTGCTGCCGGCGCTCACGCTCTCCTCGATCATGCTGCCGCTCTTCGTCCGGTTGGTGCGCAGCGCCATGCTGGGCGAACTGGGACACGACTATGTGCGGACAGCCTGGGCGAAAGGGGCATCGCCCTTGCGGGTCTGGATCGTGCACGCGCTGCGCAACGCGCTCCTGCCGCTCGTGGCGGTCGGCGGTTTGCAGGTCGGCACGCTGGTCGCGTACACGCTTCTGACGGAGACGGTCTTCCAGTGGCCCGGCATGGGCTTCCTGTTTCTCGAGGCGGTGACGCGCTCCGACATTCCCCTCATCACGACCTATCTCGTTCTGGTTGGGCTGCTCTTCGTCGTGGTCAACACGCTGGTCGACCTCCTGAGCCTTGCGCTCGATCCGCGTGTCAGTCTGGAGGGAACGCGATGAGCGCGTCCCCCGCGGCTGCCGGGGCGAGGAGTGCGCTGGCCTTCACCCGGGGACGCCCCGGGGTCGGCCTTGCCTTCGTCGTCCTGCTCGTGATCGCCGCGGCGGCCTTTCTGGCGCCCGTGATCGCGCCCCAGGACCCGTTCGATCTGGCCGGTTTCGATATCCTCGACGCCGAACTCCCCCCGGTCTGGCAGGACGACGGAGATCCCCGATTTTTGCTGGGAACGGATGCTCAAGGCCGCGATCTCCTCAGCGCTATCCTCTATGGCGCCCGCATCTCGCTTCTGATCGGCATCTTGGCGGTGCTGATCCAGGCGGCGATCGGCGTAACCTTGGGCCTGCTCGCGGGCTATTTCGGAGGTCGGATCGACGCCCTCGTCACGCGCCTGGCCGATATCCAGCTCGCTCTTTCGACCCTCATGATGGCCATCGTCGCCATGGCGCTGGTGCGCGCCGGGCTCGGCGGCGAGGCGCTCAGCCTGTTGGCGGTGCCGCTGCTGGTGATCGTCATCGGTCTGGCGGAATGGCCTATTTTCGCGCGCACCGCCCGTGCCGCGGTGCTGGTCGAGGCCACGAAGGACTACGTCCGCGCCGCCCGCGCGGTCGGCGACACCGATTGGACCATCCTGCGCCGCCATATCCTCCCCAACAGCCTGTCGCCGTTGATCATCGTGGCCACCACGCAGGTTGCCGGTGCGATCATGGCCGAGGCGGCCTTGTCTTTTCTCGGCCTCGGCATGCCCGTCACCAAGCCATCGCTCGGCACGCTGATTCGCTCCGGCTACGACCTCATGTTCGCCGGGAGCTGGTGGGTGACGGTTCTGCCCGGCCTGGTTCTCATCGCCGTGCTGATTTCCATCAATGTGCTGGGGGATGGCTTGCGAGATTCGCTGGACCCACGGCACGGTCCGGGCTGATCCTGGACCGAAATGGCAGGAAAGAGGGCCAAAGTCCTTGATAATTTGGGCCCCGGCGACCCATAAGTTATACAGAGTTGCGCGCTAGCCGCCTGGGAACTGGTGCCGTCGGGTGGCTCGGACCAGTTGCCCCGGTGGCCTGCGAGCGGCAGAACCCCCAAGTGCAGAGCCTGGCGGGTAACGCGTCGAAGGTATTGCGGAGGAGACGTCATGGAGACCCCGAGCCCGGCCAATCCGGATCTCATCTTTTCTTTGCGGCGCGTGACCGAGGGCGCGGCCTGCGCGGCCTTTAACTGGATCGGCCGGGGCGATGCGGACGACGGCGGCAACGCCGCGCTGGAGGCCATGCGCGCGGCGCTGGCGGAGATCGACGTCGACGCGGTCGTCGTCATCGGCGAGGCTACCGCGGGCGAAGCGCCGCAGCCGCATCGGGGCGAACGCTTGGGTCGTCCGAGCGCGGCCTTCAAGGCCGATATCGCCGTCGATCCGGTTGAGGGCACCAGCTATCTCGTCCGCGGCCTCACGAACGCCCTGGCGGTTTTGGCCGTCGCCCCGCGCGGGGCCATGATGGACCCGGGGCCCGCCTTCTATATGGAGAAATTTGTGGCTTCGGCCCCGGCGCGCGGCAAGATCGACCCCTCCTGGCCCACGGCCAAGAAGCTCGAAGAGCTCGCGAAGGTTCTGGGGAAAGACATCTACGATCTGAACGTCTTCGTTCTCGAAAAGCCGCGCCACCGCGAGCTCGTGAACGAGATCCTCGCGGCGGGCGCGCGGGTCGCCATGTATCCGGCCGGTGACGTGGCGGGCGCCTTGATGGCCGCCGTTCCCGGTTCGTCGATCGATGCCCTGATGGGGACGGGCGGCACGCCGGAGGGCATCATGTCCGCCTGTGCGGTACGCGCGATCGGCGGCGAGTTTCTGGCCCGGTTCAATCCCCAGAACCTTCGCGAGCTCTTCGAGCTTATTGGCCGTGGGCCTGACACGGAGCGCTGGTACGGCCGCGACGAACTCATAACCTCGGACGATGTGTTCTTTTGCGCGACGGGCATCACCACGGGCCTTATGCTCGAGGGCGTGGAGCGCGGGAAATCGCACTATAAAGTGCAGACAATGATGATAACCGGGGCGACAGGCGAGCGGCAGATCATGACGAGCTATCTGCCGACCGACCGCCATGCGAGTGTGGCGGCTCGCGACGTCGCCTAATAAGCCACAACGGTTGGAGACGCCTGGGAAGAGACATGCCCACGCGAGTAGATCATCCGATCATCCTCGGAATCGTGGGTGATTCTGCGTCTGGAAAGACGACCTTGTCGGCCGGAGTCGCACAGATTCTGGGTGAGGAGCACTGTTCGGTCTTTTGCACGGACGATTACCACTGCTACTCGCGGCAAGAGCGCAACGACGCGGGGCTTTCCGCCCTCGACCCGCGCGCCAATTACATCGACATCCTAGAGCAGCACTTGCGGCTCTTGCGCAACGGCGAGCCGGTCCTGAAGCCGGTCTACTGCCATCACGACGGCACGCTGGGGCGTCCGCGCTATTTCAAGCCGACCGATTTCGTGATTGTCGAGGGCCTGCTTGGCTACAGCACCCGCGCCATGCGGGACTGCTACGACGTCAAGATCTACCTCGATCCGGTCGACGACCTCAGGATCAAGTGGAAGATCCACCGGGACACGAGCAAGCGGAACTACAAGCTGGAGGACGTTGTCGCCTCGCTCGAGCGGCGGAAGCGCGACAGTTCCAAGTTCATTCGTCCGCAGCGCACCTTCGCCGACATCGTCATCCGGTTTCAGCCGCCCCCCGATTTGGACGATACCGACACCCATCTCAGCGTGCGGCACCTCTTGCGGCCCACCTTGCCCCACCCGGACTTTTCGCCGTTGTTCGACGGGAACAGCAATGCGGGCCTGCATCTCGAACTCGCGCGCGATAGGGATGGAAAACCCGTCGACGTACTTGAGATCAACGGCAATATCTCCGACAAGAGAGCCGAGCGGATCGAGGATCTGCTCTGGAATCTCATCCCGGAGGCGGGTCACTTGCGCGACCAGGTCGGTCGCATCGATATCGCCAACGGGGCCAATGGCGCGAGTAAGAGCCACCCGCTGGCGCTGACCCAGCTTCTCGTCGGCTATCACGCAGTCAAGGCAGCGATGGGTGTTCGCGCTTACTAGGCGCCGGACGCGTCAAAACAACACGGGGCTAGGGGCCATCGATGCAGGATCAGGTAGTGGCGGATGTGACACATAAGGACATGGCGAACGCGATCCGGGCGCTTGCCATGGACGCGGTGCAGAAGGCCAATTCCGGCCACCCAGGCATGCCCATGGGCATGGCCGACGTCGCCACGGTCCTGTTCACGCGGTTCCTGAAATTCGATGCCGCCAATCCCGACTGGCCGGACCGGGACCGCTTCGTGCTGTCGGCGGGCCACGGGTCGATGCTGCTCTATGCGCTGCTCTATCTGACCGGCTATCCGGACATGGATATCGGCGAGATCGAGCGTTTCCGCCAGCTTGGCGCGCGCACAGCCGGCCATCCCGAATACGGCCATGCGCCCGGCATCGAGACGACGACCGGGCCGCTGGGGCAGGGGATCGGCAACGCGGTAGGCATGGCGCTCGCGGAGCGTCTGCAGAATGCCCATTACGGCGACGATATCGTCAGCCATTTCACCTACTGCCTCGCCGGCGACGGCTGCCTCATGGAAGGGATCAGCCAGGAGGCGATCTCCCTGGCCGGACATTTGAAGCTTGGCCGGCTGATCGTGCTGTTCGACGACAATCAGATTTCGATCGACGGATCGACGGACCTCGCGGTCAGCGACGATCAGCTGCAGCGCTTCGGCGCCTCCGGCTGGCACACGGCGGCCGTGGACGGTCACGATCCGGAAGCCGTGGCGCTCGCCATCGAGAATGCGCGCAATGTCACCGACCAGCCCTCCATCATCG
>JARRPE010000258.1:0-2901 GCA_037383205.1 Methyloceanibacter sp. | reverse complement strand
CACCACAAAGCTTGTCGGTACATATCAAAAGGGCCACCCGCAATACTCGCTTTCGAACTGCTCAAGATGTCCGTTAATGGGATGGACCGGCCGTGCTCTGACATCGTTTGCATCGGTCCAGAGGTCGAGATCGCGCGGGATGAATTCGCTGCCAATGTCGACGCGAATGGATGCGGGTGGGTCGCAAGACCCGCAGTGTCAACGTCACGCCGCTCGGATATGGTCATATGCGGAGCGAGAACTCGAGGCCGAAATCAGAGCGCCGGGGTAGTCAACGTCGATGGGCCGGCGGGACCGGTAACGCCACAGCAATACGGAACGACTTGGCTAATGTGTTAGGTCTGACAATCGTCGAAACGACGGACTGTGCAACTGCCGTTTGCGGACCCCGGCGCTCGGTTCCTCCGACTGCCGGGTATCAACGTTTGAAATCGACCCGGACACGGGCCACCGGGAACGGCCCCTTGAATACATTTGCAGTATTGACGATCCGACGCCCGTCGGCCGACAGTGTCAGAGTGTCACGGAAACGCACGAGATTCCGACGCTCGCCCGGGTCCAGATCGACGAGGTAGCTGAAAAAGGCCTTGTTTCCGTCAATCCTCACCTTGGCCTGACCAACGACATCCTCGCGGGTCCCGATATAGGTGTTTTGGCCGATTTTTCTGAATCGCCACGTCTTGGTGTCCTTTTCGCCGTCCGCGTAGCGAAAATCCTCGCGAAGAACGAGCGTGCGGCCGTCCCACCGGCCATGCAGAAAAACGTCGAATTTGCGCGATACGCCATTTATGGCCCGGTAACTCCCCTTCGCTGTGGTCTGGCCCTGAAAGAAGTCCTCAAGGCGCAGGTCGCGCGCGTTCGCCGGCGCGGCTGAAACCAGCGCGAGGAGCAGGGTTGCTAAGATGGTGAGAAATGCGGACATGATCTATCTCCTACGCTCGCAATACGCGTGTGCCGCAGACTCGGATCAGTGGCCGTCATCGTTTCGGTGCCTGGCACCTTGTAGCCACCGGGTATCTGTTTGGCCGACCACGGTGCCCGAAACCGGCGTGATAATGTCATGGAAGGCCCCTATTGTTGCTCTCCCCGCGCAGGCTGAGTGCAGCAGACAAAAAGCCCCGGCGTTTGTCTTCACCCGACGTCTCGGCTTCTTAGTGCGCACGCCTATTTCCGCTTTCGGTCAGAAGCGGCTCCAGAGGCCTCCCTGCCAGCACGCCGGTTTCATTCCAGAAGCGGACATGCCAGATGTCGAGAGCCAATCCCACTCCATGCCAGGAACCGTTTTCACACCCGCCATCCGCCGCGTCCGGCTCTCACCATGGGCGCCTGAAGAAAAATCGTCTAAGCCACTGCCATTCGTTCCTTTTTTCTGAACGTCACCCTAAATCCCAAAATAGCCCTGGCCACCAGGCTGCGCTGGCCAGAGCCCCCGACTTACAGGACTGAGAATGCTCCATAATTTTCTACTCGTGGCCTCCGGCCTCGCCCTTCTTTTCCTTGGCGGCGAGGGACTCGTGCGAGGCTCTGTTGCGATCGCCGAGCGTCTGGGCATCTCGAAGCTCCTGATCGGCCTTGTCATCGTGGGGTTTGGCACCTCGACGCCGGAATTGCTCGTGTCGGTGAAAGCGGCTCTCGCAGGGACCCCGGAGATCGCGCTCGGCAACGTGATCGGTTCGAACATCGCCAACGTCCTGCTTATCGTGGGCACGGCGGCGGTCATCACGCCGATCCTCGGCTGGGAAAGAACGGCTGTGCGCGAGGCGCTGGTGGCGGCGCTCGTCTCTCTTGCGGCCTTCGCGCTTGTGCAGGGTGAGGTCATCACCAAGCTCGAAGGCATCACGATGCTGGTGGTTCTGTGCGGTTACCTCTTCCTAAGCTACTCGCTGGAGAAGCGGGACCCTCAGGCCAAGACGTTTCAGCATGAAGCCGAGGAGTTCGCGGACATTCCTCTGCGGCGACCATGGCTCGCACCTGTCCTCATATTGGGCGGTATCGTCGCTCTGGTGTTCGGAGCTGACATGCTTATCGAGGGGGCGGTGAACATAGCGCGCAACTTTGGAGTGTCGGACGCCGTCATCGGCTTGTCACTCGTCGCGATCGGCACCTCACTGCCGGAACTAGCTACCGGCATCGTCGCCGCGATCAGGCGCCATTCTGACGTTGTCCTGGGCAACGTGATCGGCTCCAACATCTTCAACATCCTCGCGATCCTAGGCGTCACGGTCGTGATCCAGCCGATCGAGGTCAGCGCGCGGTTCCGCGAGATCGACACGCCCGTGATGCTTGGGGCAGCTCTTCTCTTGCTGGCACTTCTGTTTTTGACAAAGTCGATCGGTCGTCTCTGGGGTCTTCTGATGCTGGCGTTGTATACAGCCTATATGGCGCTCTTGTTTTCAAGCGGACTAGGCGTATGAGATCCAATTCTTTGATCCTATCAGCCTCGGATACAGGCTGATCTCGCCAGTATCTACACGCAAGCTTGACATCCCCAACGACGCACCGCCGGGCGTCAGTTCAGCGGAACGTTGACCCAGAACTGTCCACCATAGGCATCGAAATCGCCCGCACCAATGCCGTCATAGATGCCCGCGCCGCGGAAGGACTAGCCGTTGGGCGTCATGACGATAAGACCGCCTTCGAGTTTGGCCCGGCCCTCATCGAACTCAACCGGCACGCCATCCACGAGGACCTCGCTTTGGTCGAAGTTCCACAGCCCTTCCAGTGACACAGTCGGCTCCACGATGATCCCATTGGAGGTAATCATCCGGTACCCGATTTCACCCCCGCCCGGCCCGCTTAACTGGTCCAAGTTCATTGTTGATCCATGCCCGGCCTTAGCTCCCAAGAACAATCTCGATCGAAGCCTCCCGCGGCAATATGCGTTGGTTTTCTGAGCCCATA
>JARRPE010000257.1:0-2904 GCA_037383205.1 Methyloceanibacter sp. | reverse complement strand
GAGCATCGGGGGTAATCGGCGAGGCTGGAGCTACTTGATAAGGGCCTGAAGCGCCTTGAATTCCGGGGTTCCGGCCCGTTCCATCCACTCGAACAGCACCATCTCCGAGTCCACGATGTCGACGCTGGAGTTCTGCAGGCGCGTCAGAGCCAGTTTGCGGCTGCTTTTGGACCGCGACCCGACGGCGTCGGCGACCACGAAGGCCTCGAATCCTTGCGATTCGAGGTCCATAGCGGTCTGCGTCACGCAAACATGGGCTTCGATCCCGCCGATTACGACCTGGGAGCGGCCTTCGCGGCGTGAGGTGTGCAGCCGGTCCCTCAGCATCTCGTTGCGCATGCAGGAAAACTCGGTCTTGTCGGCAACGAAGCCGTCATTGGCGAAGGCGTCGCGCACGGAATCGTGGGTCGGCCCCAGCCCTTGCGGGTACTGCTCCGACATGGTGATGGGAATGCCGAGCTTGCGGGCGGCGATGACGAGGCGCACGCAGCGGTCGATAACCCGATCCGCGCCGTTTATGGCTTTCAGAAGCTTGTCCTGGACGTCGACGATAAGGACCTGGGATTTTTCACGTGAGAGCAGCATGGGCGGCACTTTTGCATAGATGTCGCGCCCGCGCCTAGTGGCCACCCACGTTTTGGGGCTTTGTATGAAAGACCGTGGATGCCCGCATCAAGTCCGGGCATGGCGACTCGTAAGGGTCTGTTCTGCCTCGCCCATTCTGCTACCTGTCGAGGACGGTGAATGCCTCGGACCGGTATTCGCGGCGGTACACGATGAAGGTGACGAAGGCGCATGCCAGCGCAAACAGGATCGGGTTGACGAACCAGGCGAGCCCGGCGATCGCGAAATAGATGGTTCTGAGACCCGCGTTGAGATTCCGCCCGGACAGGCCGACGAGCGCGGCCGTCTTGCGCGCGTGCTTCCGTGCTTCCGCCGTGTTCGCCTCGGACTGTAGCGGCAGGGCTCAACATCGTGCCCACGTAGTGCGTCAGCCGGAACGCCCAGGCGAAGGCGAAGAAGGCCAGGATCATCAGCACCATCAGGAACAGGATTTTGAATTCCCACATGACGACCGGCGCATCCGAGACGAGGGGAAGTTGCTCGAGCCGGCTCTTCACATCGTCGGCAGCGCCGAGCATCGCGGTCAGGCCACCGAGCACGAGCACGGACGTCGACGCAAAGAAGGCGTTCCCGCTCGACAGCGAAGTGAGGAGTTGGGCGTCCATGATGCGGATGTCGCGCCTCAGCGCCGTCTCCATCCACTGAATACGCCGATCGTTGACGGCGGCGACCAGCCAGCGCCGCGATTTCAGTGGGCCAAAGCGCACGGCCCACGCGTAGCCGAAATAGCAGAGGCAAAACCAGGCGAAGGCCAGGATGTCGAGAAGGGTCATGTTTCGGCGCCGATCCGTGGGCTGCAGCCGGTCCATGTTGAATCCAAGTCGCGGCCCCCCGCAACCTCCTTCTGGCTGCGAGAGCTCAGACTTGAAACGCGCTAGGTGCGGCCAGCCAGCTTCAGTGCGAAGGCATACGACAGCGCGACTTCCTTCAAGCGGTCGAAGCGGCCGGACGCGCCGGCGTGGCCCGCCTCCATGTTCGTCTTCAGGAGGATGAGATTGCTGCCCGTGTCGGTCTCGCGCAGCTTTGCGATCCATTTCGCCGGTTCCCAATAGGTCACGCGCGGATCCGTCAGCCCGGCGAGCGCCAGGATGTTCGGATAGTCTTGCGCGCGCACATTGTCGTAAGGCGAGTAGGCGGCAATGGTTTTGTAGTCGTCGGCGCTCTCGATCGGGTTGCCCCATTCGGGCCATTCGGGCGGGGTGAGGGGCAGGCTCGCATCGAGCATGGTCGTCAGCACGTCGACGAAGGGCACTTCGGCGATGATGCCTAGAAACAAATCCGGGGCCATGTTGGCGACGGCGCCCATGAGCATGCCGCCCGCGCTGCCGCCTTGGGCCACGATGAGCCCGCGTGACGTGAACTTCTGGTTCGCGAGATATTCGCCCGCGGCGATGAAATCCGTGAACGTATTCGTCTTCTTGGCGCGCTTGCCGTTCTTATACCAGGCGAAGCCCTTGTCCTTGCCGCCGCGCACATGGGCGATGGCATAGACGAAACCGCGGTCGACGAGGCTCAATGCGTTTGTCGAGAAGCTGGCCGGAATGGTGATGCCGTAGGAGCCGTAGCCGTAGAGCAGGAGCGGCGCCGTGCCGTCGAGCTTCGTGTCCTTCCGGTAGAGCAGCGTGACGGGCACGGTCTCGCCGTCTTTTGCCGGGGCGAAGACCCGAGCCGTGACGTATTGGCTCGGGTCGTGGCCGCTCGGGATCTCTTGCGTCTTGCGCAAGGTCCGCTCCCGTGTTGCCATGTCGTAGTCGTAGGTCTGCGACGGCGTCGTCATCGACGAATAGGTGAAGCGCAAGGTCGTCGTGTCGTATTCGTAGCCGGCACTCATGCCGAGCGCGTAGGCCTCTTCGTCGAACGCGATCTCGTGTTCGTCGCCATCCGCGAAGCGGCGAATGACGATGCGCGGCAAACCGTTCTCGCGTTCGAGCCGCACGAGAAAATCCTTGAAGGCGATGATGTCGAGGATCAGCCGCCCCTGCCGGTGCGGCTCGATCTCGGTCCAGTTCGCGCGGCCCGGATCGTCGGCGGGGGCGTCGACGATGCGGAAATCTTCCGCGCCGCCGGAATTGGTGAGGATGATCAACCGGCCCTCGTGGTGGCACACAGAGTATTCGTGCTCGGCCTCCCGTGGCGCGACAAGGCGGGGGTGGGCGTAAGGATCGGCCGCATCGATCAGGCTGACCTCGGAGGTCTCGTGATCGTGCGTGCCGAGGAGGATGTACTTGCCGTCCTGGGTCAGGCTGATGTCGAGGAACAGGCCCGGGTAGGTTTGATCGT
>JARRPE010000256.1:0-2921 GCA_037383205.1 Methyloceanibacter sp. | reverse complement strand
GCCGTCATTCCAGACTGCGGGACGCGTACCGAACGAAGCGCGGACATGGTCTTCGTCTGCGCCGGCGGGAACCCGGCGACCTTCAACGACCGAACGACGTTTTCCTGGCTTCGGCGGCTTGCCCGCAAAGGCACGACACTCGGCGGCATTTCCGGTGGCCCGTTTCTGCTGGCGCGCGCCGGACTGCTGGACGACCGCCGGGCCACATTGCACTGGGAGCACTCGCCGGCCTTCCGCGAAGCGTTTCCCCATGTGGCTGTAGTCCCGTCTCTGTTTGAAATCGACGGCAACCGCATCACTTGTTCCGGCGGCATCTCGGCGCTCGATATGATGGTGGCCTTGATCGAGCGGGACCACGGACGCCCCTTGGCGGCGGCTGTCGGCGACTGGTTCCTGCATACGCATATCCGCGAAGGCTACGGACCGCAGCGCCTGGACTTGCGCTACCGCCTCGGCATCGCGGACGAGAAGGTCCTGCGCGTTCTGGGTGTGATGGAGATGAATCTGGAACAACCCATACCCCGCAACGAGCTGGCCCAAGAGGCGGGGATCTCGCTCCGGCAGCTCGAGCGGCTGTTCCACGAATATGTGGGCCACGGCATTCACCAGCACTATCGCTGGCTGAGGCTGGAGCGGGCCCGCCATCTCCTGCGCGAGACGTCCCTGCCCGTCCTCGACGTCGCGCTCGCGACTGGGTTTGGCTCGGCCAGCCAGTTTTCCCGGGCCTACGCCCAGACTTTCGGTGAACCCCCCAGCCGGACCCGCACGCTGACGTAGCGGTCGCGCAGGCCAAAACATTGGTGCTAGAGTCCCAGGCTTATGAACGGTTGGGCGGTTGGAAGACGTATCAACGAGGGCCATGGAGGGGGAGCGATGGCGTCACGGCTGACTTCGAAGGAGCTTCGCGCGCGCACCCAGACGAGAAAGAACGCCGCGTCGCGTAGCGAACCCGCCAGGCAGCCCGCGCCGGCCGGCTCGGTCACAGGCTCCAATGCGCCCTCGACCGATCTCAATCTCGAGGCCTCGATCGGCCGCCGGGTTCGCGCCCTGCGCCAGCGGCTCCAACTCACCGCGACGGACCTCGCGGCGCAAGCCGGGCTCTCCCCGGGCATGCTCTCCAAAATCGAAAACGGCGGCACATCGCCCTCGCTCTCTACGTTGAGGGCGCTCGCCGAGGCCCTTCACGTGCCCATGACGAGCTTCTTTGCCGACTTCGAGGAGCGGCGCGATTGCTCCTTCGTTCCGGCCGGCCAAGGCGTGCGGATCGAGCGGCGCGGGACCAAAGCGGGTCACCATTACGAGCTGCTGGGCCACTCCCTTGCCGGCGACATCGTGGTGGAGCCCTATTTGATCCGGCTGAGCGCCGACGCGAGTACCTACACGCAGTTCCAGCACGACGGCATGGAGTTCATCTATATGCTCAGCGGTAAGGTCATTTATCGCCACGCCGACAAACTTTATCCGCTGGCGCCTGGAGACTCCTTGTTCTTCGACGCGGGCGCACTCCATGGCCCCGAGGAACTCATTACGACTCCGATGACTTACCTCTCCATCATCGTCTATCCGCGCCAATAGTCTCGCTCCCGCACAATCTTGTATTTCCTTATAGGAAATATTATTTCTTCCTGGTTGACGCCGTCCAGGGCTTTGTCGCATGCTGGCGGACGTGGAAAACTGGAGAACGATCACATGTGTGGGATTGTTGGACTATTCATCAAAGACCCCGCTCTCGAGCCCCAGCTCGGCCGCCTGACGGCCCGCATGCTCGAGACGAT
This sequence comes from Methyloceanibacter sp., assembly GCA_037383205.1. Lineage (GTDB taxonomy): Bacteria > Pseudomonadota > Alphaproteobacteria > Rhizobiales > Methyloligellaceae > Methyloceanibacter. Next base: position 1,146 of record JARRPE010000256.1, on the reverse strand, counting down.
GACGGGGCGCGGACCCGATAGCGCCGGCTTCGCCGTGTATGGCGAAGGAACCGACGGCCGGACCAAAATTACAATGCGCGGCGTTTCCGCCGAGGCCATCCGCGAGACGGTCTCGAACATCGAGAAAGCCTTTCCCGACGCGAACGCGGTGCTGCATGATACTCATGCGGTCGTCTCGATCGCGGACAAGGACGAGCATCGCCTCGACGAGTGGCTGGCAACCGAAAGCCCCGATACCGAGATCGTCGGCCGCGGCAGCCGGATGGAGATCTACAAGGAAGTAGGCCTGCCGGCCGATGTGGCCGCGCGTTTCGGCCTCGCTACGATGAGCGGCACCCATGCCATTGGACACACCCGCATGGCGACGGAGTCCGCCGTCACCACCGATGGCGCGCACCCCTACTCGACCGGCCAGGATCAGTGCCTTGTCCATAACGGGTCGCTCTCGAACCACAACAACCTTCGCCGCGAACTTCGGCGTGAAGGCATGACTTTCGAGACCGAGAACGACACGGAAGTGGCGGCCGGCTATCTCACCCATCGCATGCATGAGGGCCTTTCCCTCGGCGATGCGCTGGAAGTGGGCCTCGAGGACCTCGACGGCTTCTACACGTTTGTTGTTGGCACCGAAAACGGCTTCGGCGTGCTGCGCGACGGCATCGCCTGCAAGCCCGCCGTCATGGCCGAGACCGACCAATATGTCGCCTTCGGGTCCGAATACCGGGTTCTCGCCGACTTGCCGGGCATTGGCGAGGCGCGGATCTGGGAGCCGGAGCCCGCCACCGTATACTTCTGGGAGCGCTAAACATGCCCGAAATCGATCTTGGCGTTACGCCACTGAGAGAACTCAACGGGGCGCTGCACAAGCTCCCCCGCGACACGAACGAGACACATTGGGTGATCGAGAACCCGGCCGGTCAGCACGCGATCGCCGCCGGTCTCGACGCGCCCCTGAATGTCGAAATCAACGGCCCCGTTGGCTATTACAGCGCCGGCATGAACAAGCTTGCGACCGTCCAGGTTCACGGCAATGCGGGCGTCGGCGTGGCCGAGAACATGATGAGCGGCTTCGTGCATGTGAGCGGCGATGCAAGCCAGGCCGCCGGCGCCACGGGCCGCGGCGGGCTTCTTCGGATCGACGGCAAT
>JARRPE010000255.1:0-6633 GCA_037383205.1 Methyloceanibacter sp. | reverse complement strand
AGGCCCGCGAACCCGGCGGGGCTGCAGACCCGCAACGAGCGCCGCATGCTTCGTCAGATACTCACGCCACAGCGGCCTTAACTCGTCGCGCTGGCTCACGCTACCGATCTCGATGCCATAACGCGTGGAGCCGTCATTGGCGGCAGGCGGCAGGGCGACCGGATCCAAGGCCGCGAGCTCCGCGGGCGCCTGGGCGGGTTCTGCTTGTGGCGCGGCCGCCGGCGGCGCGGCGGCGGCAACGGGCGGCGCCGGGGGAGGAGGCGCGGTTTCGGCCGGTTTTGGCGTCTCTGGAGCCGCGGCAACGGCAGGCTTCGGAGGTTCGGGCGCGGCCATCGCCGGTTTGGGAGGTGCCGGCGGGGCAGCAGCGGCGACAGGCGGCGGTGCCGGCTTCGGCTCCGCCGCGGCCTCTGGTTTTGGCGCCGGAGCAGGATTGGGTGCGGTCGGCGGCGCCGGCGCGGTTGGCGCGGCGGAAACGGCGGGAGCGGCTTTTGGCAACGGTTCCAGCTTGATAAGCGGGCGCGGCGCCGATGTGGACACGGAGTTGGAGGGAGGCAGTTTCGCGGCCGGTCCGATAAAGCTTTCGATCGGCTGCAGCCGATTGTCCAAGGCCGCTAGATGACGCGAGAGCGTTTGGAGATTGTTGTCGATAGCGCCCAATTGCTCGGCCGACAGACCGGGTTGAGCAGCCGGCGCCGGCGTTGAGGGCGCAGATGCGGCAGGCGCGGCCATCTGGGCCGTCCGGCTCACAGCCGGCGCGGCGCCAGTGAAGAGCGTGAACAGGTAGTACACGGAGAGGCAGCCAAGTGCGATCCACAGTACGGAGAACACGGTCCGGATTGTACTGGGCGCGCCAATACGCCGTCGTGCCATGGGAAACCTCCTGTCGCAGTGTCGTCGGCGCTCACCGCCAGACGCATGCCGTGAAATCAGCGAGCCGAAGCCGCAAATCGGAGATTACCCACTTCATGCTCAGGGTCAATTTTTCCCGTACCGTAACGCTCTTATGGCATGAATGACCCGCGAGCGCGGTGGCGCTGAGCGCTGCTTTGGACTAGACAGGGCGCGGTTTCTTAAAACTCGGGGGTTCGCCGCTGGCGGCTCCCGAAAGCGCATAGGGATCTTCGAAGTCAGATGACACAGGCTCTCGCCGTCGTCCTTGCCGCGGGCAAAGGCACCCGGATGAAATCGGACCTGCCCAAGGTGCTCCATCGCCTTGCCGGTGCGCCCATGCTGGCGCATGTTTTGAGGAGCGCCGCCTCGGCGGGCGTATCGCGTTCGGCACTCGTGATCGGTCCGGAAATGGAGGCCGTGGGTGAGGCCGGATTGGCCGTGGCACCTGACGCGCAAGTTTACGTTCAGTCGGAGCAGATGGGCACCGCCGATGCCGTGAAGTCCGCGGTGGCCGCTTATGAGACGGCCGATGGACCGGTCCTGGTCCTGTATGGGGATACGCCGCTGCTGCGGCCGGAGACATTGAAAGCGGTGCTCGGCGAATTGGAAGCGGGCGCCGATCTGGTGGTGATTGGATTCGAGGCCGCCGACCCGACCGGCTATGGCCGCCTTCTCTTCGACGACAAGAGCCGTCTTGCCGGGATACGCGAAGAGAAGGACGCGACGGCCGCCGAGCGCGCCTTGACGCTCTGCAATTCGGGCATCATGGCCTTCCGATCCGGCGAGACGCTGTCGGGGCTTATCGCGCGCATCGGCAACGACAACGCCAAGGGTGAGTACTATCTAACCGATGCCGTCGGCCTAGCTTACCAAGACGGGTTCCAGACGCGCGTGGTCCTGTCGCACGGCGACGAGGTTCTCGGCGTCAATTCGAGGTCTGAATTGGCGGTTGCGGAAGCGCTGATGCAAAGGCGCCTGCGCGATGCCGCCATGGAACACGGTGCGACCTTGGTTGCCCCGGAAACCGTCTTCTTCAGCTACGACACCGTCGTCGGCCGCGATGTGTGTATCGAGCCCAACGTAATCTTTGGGCCGGGCGTGACGGTCGAAGACGGTGTGACCATCAAGGGGTTCTGTCATTTCGAACAGGCTAAGATCGGCGCGAACGTCACCATCGGCCCGTTCGCGCGGCTGCGGCCGGGTGCGGAACTCGCACCGGGGGCGCACGTCGGCAATTTCGTCGAGATCAAGAACTCCCACGTCGCCGAAGGCGCGAAGGTCAACCATCTCAGCTATGTCGGCGACGCCACCGTCGGGGCGAAGGCCAATATCGGGGCCGGCACGATCACCGGCAACTACGATGGTTTCGCCAAGCACCGGACGGTGATCGGTGCGGGCGCGTTCATCGGCTCGAACAGCTCACTGGTGGCGCCGGTCAAAATTGGCGACGGCGCCTATGTCGGCTCCGGCAGCGTCATCTCCAAGGACGTTCCCGACGATGCGTTGGCGCTCACGCGCTCTGAGTCCAAGTGACGCGTCTCACGGCGCCTCAGCGTGCGCAATAAAGCGATACAGGTCGTGAGTTGCGATGACGCCGAGGCATGGCTAGCAAGACATTAGGACCGCAAACGCAAGACAAATGATGAGACGATGAGGGAGTAGGGGACGATGTGCGGAATTGTTGGGGTCCTCGGCAAGGGACCCGTGGCCGAACTGCTGGTCGATGCGCTGAAGCGCCTCGAATACCGCGGTTACGATTCCACGGGCGTTGCGACCGTGGGCGCGCGCGACATCGAGCGGCGCCGGGCCGAAGGCAAGCTGCGCAATCTCGAAGCCCTGCTTTCAAGCGAGCCACTGGGCGGAAACGCCGGCATCGGCCATACCCGTTGGGCGACCCACGGCAAGCCGAGCGAGGCCAACGCGCATCCGCACATGACCGACGATGTGGCGGTTGTCCATAACGGCATCATCGAGAACTTCCGCGACTTGAAGGCGGAGCTTCAGGCCGAAGGCGCGGCCTTCACGTCGGACACGGACACGGAGGTGATCGCGCACCTGATCACGCGCGAACTGCGTGACGGCAAGGACCCCATCGCCGCGGTGAACAAGGTGCTATCCCAACTCCAAGGCGCGTTCGCGCTCGCGATGATCTTCAAGGGTTACGACGATCTCATGATCGCCGCCCGTCAGGGCAGTCCCCTGGCCATTGGCTACGGTGACGGCGAGATGTACGTGGGCTCAGACGCGATCGCACTCGCGCCCTTCACCGACAACATCGCCTATCTGGAAGACGGCGACTGGGCTGTCATCACGCGCGAAGGCGTCACCATTCATGGGCGCGACGGTGCCGTGGTCGACCGCGGTGTCGTCAAGTCCGCGGCCACCGGGCTGATCGTCGACAAGGGCAATTTCCGCCATTTCATGGTCAAGGAAATTCACGAGCAGCCGGAAGTCGTCGGGCATACTTTGGCGCACTATCTCGACCTTGCGTCCGATGAGGTCGCGCTGCCTGACTTGCCGTTCGACTTTGCGAATATCAGCCGGCTGTCTTTGTCGGCTTGCGGCACGGCCTTCTATGCTTGCGTCGTCGCCAAGTATTGGTTCGAGCGCTGGGCCAAGCTGCCGGTGGACGTCGATATCGCCTCTGAGTTCCGTTACCGCGAGATCGCGATGGAGAAGGGCGGCGCCGCACTGTTCGTATCGCAGTCCGGCGAGACCGCCGACACGTTGGCCTCGCTGCGCTATTGCCGCGAGCAGAACCAGCACGTCCTGTCTATCGTCAACGTCCGGGAGTCCTCGATCGCCCGGGAATCGCGGACGGGGTCTTGCCCACCCTCGGCGGCCCCGAGATCGGCGTGGCCTCGACGAAGGCCTTCACGTGTCAGCTCACGGTTCTGGCCTGCTTGGCGATCGCGGCGGGCAAGGCGCGGGGTACGATCGGCCCGGAGCTGGAGGCTGAGCTCGTCCAGGCGCTTGTCGAGGTGCCCCGTCACATGGCGGAGATTCTGCGCGACGAGACGCCGTACGAAGAACTGGCCCATAGCTTGTCGAAGGCGAAGGACGTTCTGTATCTCGGCCGTGGTACGAGCTACCCGATTGCGCTCGAAGGCGCGCTGAAGCTCAAGGAGATTTCGTACATCCACGCCGAAGGCTATGCCGCCGGTGAGCTCAAGCATGGCCCGATCGCCCTGATCGACGAGAGCGTGCCGGTGATCGTCATCGCGCCGCGAGACGCGCTTTTCGACAAGACGGTCTCGAACATGCAGGAAGTCGCGGCGCGGGAGGGCAAAATCATCCTCGTCAGCGACGCGGACGCCGCGAGCGCCGGCTGCGCGGTTCAGGCGACGCTGCCGGTGCCGACCGTTCACCCTTTCGTGTCGCCGTTAGTCTATGCTGTTCCGATTCAACTGATTGCGTATTACACGGCGGTCTTCATGGGAACCGATGTGGATCAGCCTCGAAATCTCGCAAAGTCTGTCACGGTCGAATAGACTCCGGCCTCGGATTTGCCTGATTTCTTTGTTTGAGCAATGGCATGGCGGATAACCAGGACACCGTCCGGCCGCCGATTTTGGGCAGCGTCGGACATCTCTTGCGACGGGTTTCCGGGAGGCTCGCCCCCCAGGTGGGGCTGGCGCTGGGAATCGTGTGCGCCGCGGTCGCGTTGCCGGGATCCGCTTACGCCCAGGACATCGGTTTGCGGCGCGGCGAAGCCTCGTTGAATGCGGGGCAGTTCACGGAGGCCGCGCGCCAGCTTTCGGCAACCGTCAACGATCCGGACGCCACCATCAATCAGGTGGCCAGAGCGCTCTATCTGCGCGGCATTGCCTATCGCCGGGGCGGATATCCGGGACAGGCCGCCGCCGATCTCGGGGCGGCTCTGTGGCTCGGACTACCGTCTTCCGACAAGGCCCGCGCGTATGTGAACAAGGGTCTCGCCTACCAGGCTGCCGGAATGGAGAGCCAGGGGGCATCGGCCATGGCCCAGGCCCGCCGTTACTCCAACTCCAGCACGGTGCAGAAGATCATTGCCCAGGATGGCGGGGTGGGACCCGTGGCGACCGGAGGGGTGTCGAGCTTGATCCCGAGCGTCCCCAGCCCGGGCGAGGTATGGGAAAAAGTCGTTCCGAGTTTCGGCACGCCCAAGACGGCTGCCACTCCAGCGGAGGGCGAAGCCGCCCCAGCCGCGAGCACCAGCGTTTGGGACAAGATCGTCCCGAGCTTCGGCACGCCGAAGACAGCGTCTCAGAGTGTGGATGCACCCGCGGGCGAGGGTGCGTCGGGCACCGCGGCCGCGCCGCAGGCGGCACCGACCTCGGGTTGGGATGCTTCGGTGAGCGAAGGATCGGGTGGCAATGCCGTATCGCGCTGGTGGGGGTCGATCGCGGGCGGCGGCGCTCCGGCGGCACAGACGGCGCCGGCCCCGGCGGCTCCAACTGCGCCGGTGGCCAACACAACGACGGCGACGCGATCCTCGACCACATCCTCCGCGGCGGCACAGCCCCAGGCGGCACCGACCTCGGGTTGGGATGCTTCGGTGAGCGAGGGCGAGGGCGGAAGCGGGGTGAAGCAATGGTGGAATTCGGTCACTGGCGGCGGTCAATAGAGCCTGAAAGCCGCGCGTTCACCTCGATCCATAGACAGGCCATGACTTTCATTCCAAGGCCCGGTATGCCGTAGGTCTCTCATTCTGGATTATTCGCGAAGCCACACCCAACAATGACCAATTCAGACGACAAGAAGACAGACCAAAATCCGGAGCATCAAACTTCGGATTTTCCCGGCCTCGACGACGACGATCACAGCCTGTTCGGCGCGCTCGAACCGACATCATCCCATTTCCTCGCGCGGCTGCGCGGCTACTTCCTCACGGGCCTCATCATCGTCGGTCCCGTGGCGATCACGATCTACGTGGTCTGGTGGTTCATCAACCTGGTCGACGGGTGGGTGAAGCCGCTCATTCCGGACTCGTACCTGCCGGACAATTTTTTGCCCTTCAACGTGCCGGGTGTCGGCCTCGTGTTCGGCATCGTTGGCCTGATGCTGATCGGTGCGCTGGCCGCAAATCTGTTTGGCCGGACGATTGTGAGCTACGGCGTCATCCTGCTGGACCGCATGCCGGTCGTGCGCGGCGTCTACCGCCTCTTGAAGCAGATCTTCACCACCGTCTTTTCGAAACAGGGGACCTCGTTCAAGCGCGTGGGTCTCATCGAGTTTCCGCGGAAGGGCCTCTATGTGATCGTGTTCGTGTCGGGGGACCCGCCGGGCGAGATCAAGGACAGGCTCGACAACGACGAACTGATGACCGTGTTTATGCCGAACGCGCCGAACCCCACCACGGGCTTCGTGATGTTCATGCCCGCGAAGGACGTGATCTTGCTCGACATGGCGATCGACGATGGCGCCAAGCTCGTCATCTCCGCCGGCCTGGTGGCGCCGAAGCAGAACAAGCTGAAACAGCTGGCTGACGAGGCCAAGAAGAAGCAGACGGTGACCCCGGCGGTGCCTCCGAAAGAAGAAGAGACCGCCGCTTAGGCAATTCTTCCTCCGGCCGCGCCCTAATTAAGGCCTGTCGTCCCAGAGCGCATCCGTCAGTTTACGAGAGTGATCTCGCTCGGCCTCCAGCTCTTGTCGAAGAAGGACGGGAGCGGACTATAGAGGCGCAGGATCGTGAACCAGCCCTTCTTGGGGTCCGTCTGGATCCAGTTGCCGCGTGCCACGCCCTCCGGCTGTTCGGGGCTG
>JARRPE010000254.1:0-2936 GCA_037383205.1 Methyloceanibacter sp. | reverse complement strand
GCCGCGGCTGAACCAGTCCTGGTACTCCTTGGCGTCGGGACCGAACGGGTATCCCCCGAAAAGACTGGCCGCGGGCAGCTTCGCCGCCCAGTACCCTGCGGTCGAGAAACCAGCGTCGACATCGCCGTCGGAGACCTTATCCAGAATTTCGAACGGGGCCGTGCCATCGCCGGGCTCTTTCAGTTCGAGAACAAGCGAACCCCCCGATCGCTCCTCCAGGAGCCTCGCCAACTCGCGGGCCGGGCTCCCGAGCCCAGGAACGTGGCTCCCGAAGGCAATGGGGGTTTCAAGTGTGACGACTTCGGCCGGCGCCGCCTGGGCGGAAGCGAACACGGCCAGGCACGCGCCTGACGCCATCAACGCCTTTGGTAATAAAGTCGCCATCCCGAATCGCTGCCCGCAGCTTGCTCATACAAGCCGAGCTTGACGGGAAGATCACAAGACCTCAACCCGTTGCTTCCGTTTGGTTTGGCGTTCCGCTATGGTTCGGCCAACTTTCCGACGTGCATCAAGTTCTTAGGCCCAGGCTTGGCAAAGCCTGGCGCGGGACAGGTCAATGAACATCGCCGTTTGGCTGATCGAACGCCCCCGCTGGTTCAAGCGGGTCTTTCTCATAGCGAACGACTTCGCGATGCTCGGCATTGCGTTGTGGGCCGCCTATTCGTTGCGCCTGAGCCGCATTTACATCCCCGACACCTGGCAGACGCTGTTGCTGTTGCTGGCGGCGCCCGTCATCGGCGTTTTCGTCTTCTATTGGCGCGGACTGTACAAGCTTGTAACCCGCTTTATCGGTCCTTCGGGCACGACGCAAATCTACATCGCCGTGGTGATCGCCGCGGTCCTTTGGGCACTCGTCGTCTATCTGAGCGGCGTCACGAATCACCCGCGGTCGGTGGTTGTCATCTATGCCCTGATCGCCGCGATCCTGATCAGGCTCAGCCGGCAATGGGCCGGTTCCATGCTGCTCAAAGCCGCGCCGCAGTTCGAGCCTATCCGGACCGACGTGCTCAAGAACGTCATTATCTATGGCGCGGGCCCCGCGGGCATTCAGCTGCTGCACGCTTTGAAAGAAGTCGGCACCTACCGCCCGGTCGCGTTTATCGACTCGAGCCCTTCGCTCTCCGGACAGGTCGTACACGGGATCAAGGTCATCCGGCCCGAGAAAATCGGCAAGGTCATCGCCGACGAGAACGTGGACGAGGTCCTCCTCGCCGCACCGTCCGCCTTGCGCAGCGAGCGGCGGGCCGCCCTCAAAGTCCTCGAACAATATCCCGTCGAGGTGAAGACGCTGCCGGCTTTGGAAGAAATTGCCTCCGGCCGCGTCGAGATCAGCGACCTGCGCCCCATCGACGTGGAAGACCTTTTGGGCCGCGATCCGGTCGCGCCGGACGTGGCGCTTCTTGCGTCCCAGGTGCGCGACAAATCCGTTCTGATCACCGGTGCGGGGGGCTCCATCGGCTCCGAGCTTACACGGCAACTTCTGCAGCTCGGTCCACGGACGCTCGTCCTGTTCGATGTCTCAGAACCGGCTTTGTACGAGATTTCGCTCGAAATCACGGACATGCAGCGGCGCATGCGGATTGGCGCCGGCGGGACCGACCGGCAGACGACTGTGGTGCAGGTCTTAGGCTCGGTACTCGACCGCGACCTCGTGCGGCGGACCATTGACCAGCACAATGTCGAGGTCGTCTATCACGCCGCCGCGTACAAGCACGTCCCGATCGTCGAGGTGAACCCGTCCGTCGGCCTGCAGAACAACACGTTCGGGACGCTCGTGGTCGCCGAGGCCGCCCGAAACGCGGGCGTCGAACGGTTCGTGCTGATCTCGAGCGACAAGGCCGTGCGGCCGACGAACGTCATGGGCGCCAGCAAGCGCCTCGCCGAGCTCATCCTGCAGGCGCTGGCCGAAGACCCGCACAACACGACCTTCACCATGGTGCGTTTCGGCAATGTGCTGGACTCGTCCGGCTCTGTCGTGCGGCTGTTCCGTAAACAGATCAAGGCCGGCGGCCCTGTCACCGTGACCCATCCGGAGGTGATCCGCTATTTCATGTCGATCCCGGAAGCCGCGCAGCTCGTGATCCAGGCGGGCGCCATGGCCGAAGGCGGCGAAGTGTTCGTGCTCGAAATGGGCACGCCGGTGAAGATCGACGACCTGGCCCGTACGATGATCCGCTTGTCGGGTCTGGAAGTCCAAGACGAGACACACCCCGACGGCGACGTGGAAATCCGCTATGTGGGCCTGCGCCCCGGCGAGAAACTTTATGAAGAACTGCTGATCGGGGAAGACACAACGGGCACCGACCACCCGCGTATTTTCAAAACGTCCGAGCCCGTTCTCGCCTATGAGGAGCTCATCTCGGCGCTCGACCGATTCGAAAAGGCCATCGCGAACAACGACCTCACCGAAGTCCAGGCGATGCTGCATGCCACCGTCGAGGGCTACGCGCCAGGCAGCGCCGCCGCCGCGGCTCCCGGCACGGACGAGTGGCAACCGCAATCGCAAACCCTGCACTGATCCTATGCTCGACGCCGACGTTGTCTTGAGTGCCGCCGTGATCGGCGTGAGCGCCGTCTTGAGCGCGGCGCTGATCTTCGTCCTTAGACCTCTGCTCGTCCGCCATTTGATGGCCCACCCCAACGACCGCTCGTCCCATTTTCATGCGACGCCTGAGGGCGCCGGGTTCGGCGTGATGGCCGCGATCTTTCTGGTGTCAATCGGCCTTCTCGTCGGAACGGCCGGACCGGCGCCGAGCCTCGTCCCGGTTCTCGTGGGCGCAGCTGTATTGATGGTTCTCGGCGGACTGGACGATGCCCGCCCCCTCCCCGTGACCTGGCGGCTGCTGGTCCAAGGCGCCGTGGCGCTCGGCATCGTTCTGGCCTTGCCGGAAGATTTCCGCGTCCTACCCGACCTTCTGCCTGCAGCCGCCGAACAG
>JARRPE010000253.1:0-4257 GCA_037383205.1 Methyloceanibacter sp. | reverse complement strand
GTGAAGAACGCCCATTTGAGGAAGCCCTCGAAGCCCTTGTCCTCCTCGCGCTGCTCCACCACGGTTGGGTTGCTCAGTACCGCCTCGGGCGTCACGAGGCTGTCGATCGATCCGCCGACCACCGACGGGCCCAAAGCGCGGGTCAGCGCTTCGCCGATATTGCCCAGAACCGGGGCCTTTTTGCCCAATTCCTGGGATTTCCTTAGGAGTCCGCCCTGGACCTCCTTCTCCATGTTCGCCCGGACCGCAGGGAAATCGACAATTTTCTTCAAAGTTTCAGCATTGTTGGACAGCAGCGCGTTTTGCAGGCGGTACAGCGTCCAATAGGGGTAGGCGAGGTAGAGGCCGAGAAGGATGAGAAGCAGCAGAAACAGGCGGCGCATGGGCTCAAATTCCCTCAAATTGTGACAGTCGCCCATAGCATGGCTGCATGACGGGGCGTATAAGCGCTTTCGTTATGGAAGCGAATTGCTAAGAGCCTCTGGTTTAGGCTGTCGGACATGCAACAGGGAAGCACATCAGCGGATGCAACGCCCCGCACGGCGTCGATTGACCGCCGCACCAAGGAAACGAATATCAGCGCCACCGTCAATCTCGATGGTACGGGCGCCTACGATATCGCCACGGGTGTCGGCTTTCTCGACCACATGCTGGAGCAGCTGGCACGGCATGGGCTGTTCGACATCACGCTCAAGGCCGAGGGCGACCTCCACATCGATCAGCACCACACGACCGAGGATTCCGGGATCGTTCTGGGCCAAGCCTTTGCGCAGGCGCTCGGCGACAAGGCCGGAATCACACGCTATGGCTCCTGTTATCTGCCCATGGACGAGACGCTGACCCGCGTCGCGCTGGACGTGTCCGGGCGCCCCTTCCTCGTCTGGAAGGTGGATTTCAGCCGGTCGAAAGTCGGCGAAATGGACACGGAGCTGTTCCGCGAATGGTTTCAGGCGTTTGCGCAGAATGCGGGCATCACGCTTCACGTCGAGAATCTCTACGGCGAGAACAACCACCATGTGGCCGAGACCTGCTATAAGGCGCTGGCAAGGGCGCTGCGTCAGGCCATGGCAGTGGATCCGCGGCAGAGCGGGCGCGTGCCCTCCACCAAGGGTCAGTTGTGACGTCCGCCCGGCCGGCGTGCTGGGACGGACACCCGATCGAAGTTGAGCGTAGCGAAAAGTGACCGTCTATTCCGTTTATGAGCCTGCCGACGACGCCGATCTCGAAGCGCGCGTGGGCAAGGTCGCCTTTGTGAAAGAGGGGATCGCCTGGTTCGCACTGATCGTTCCCGTTCTGTGGCTGATCTATCAGCGGATGTGGCGCGCCGGCGCGGTTACAGATTCGCCGGAACGGCTATTGGCCGCGATCAGGTCGAGGCGGAAACGCGCTTCTTCTCGCGCTGGCTCCCCGATCAGGAGAAGAGTCTGGCAGAGGTTCCAGCCGCTGTTCCAGTGCCGGCGAAAGCTTCCGCGATCGTGCCGACCCGTCCCGCCGCCGGCGACGAAGTGATCGGGTCATTTCCGCGGAGCTGACCTCATGCACGTCGCCATCATCGATTACGGCTCCGGCAACCTTCATTCCGCCGCAAAGGCCTTCGAGCGCGCGGCAGGCGAACAGGGATCGCCGCTCGAGATCAAAGTCACCGCCGAACCGGAAGAGGTTCGCCGCGCCGACCGCATCGTGCTGCCGGGCGTTGGCGCCTTCGCCGATTGCAAGGCGGGGCTGGCGGCGGTACCCGGCATGATCGAAGCCCTGGAAGAGGCTGTCGGGGATCAAGGTACGCCATTCCTCGGAATTTGCGTCGGCCTGCAGCTCATGGCGACGCGCGGGCTCGAACATGGGGTTACGCCGGGCCTCGATTGGATCGGCGGCGAAGTGCGGGCGATCGAGCCCAACGATGCCAATTTGAAGATTCCGCACATGGGTTGGAACACGTTGAACCTCGACCGCGAGCATGCGCTCTTCGAGGGCATTCCGACGGGCCCCGAGGGCCTTCACGCCTATTTCGTGCACTCCTACCATTTCGTGCCGGCTAGCCGCGCGAGCCGCGTCGCGACCACGGAGTACGGGGGTACGGTCACCGCGTTTCTGGCGCGGGACAATGTGGCCGGCAGCCAGTTCCACCCCGAGAAAAGCCAGAAGCTGGGATTGGCCCTGATCGCCAATTTCCTCAAATGGAAGCCATAGCGAGACAGCATTCATGATTCTCTATCCCGCCATCGATCTGAAGGACGGACAATGCGTGCGCCTGCGCCAAGGCGAGATGGACCAGGCCACCGTCTTCAACGAGGACCCGGCCGCTCAGGCCAAGACGTTCGAGGACCAGGGCTTCGAATGGCTGCATGTGGTCGACCTCAACGGCGCCTTCGAAGGCAAGCCAGTGAATGCACCCGCGGTCGAGGCGATCTTTGCCGCGAGCCATCTGCCGATCCAGCTCGGAGGCGGCATCCGCGATATCGACACGATCGCTAACTGGCTCGACAAGGGCATCGACCGGGTGATCCTCGGTACGGCGGCGGTGCGGGATCCCGATCTCGTGCGCGAGGCGGCGCGGGACTTTCCGGGCTGCATCGCCGTGGGGATCGACGCCCGCGACGGTAAGGTCGCTATCGAAGGCTGGGCGGAGACCTCGGAGATGACGGCGCTCGATCTGGCGCGCCGGTTCGAGGACGCGGGCGTCGCCGCCATCATCCATACGGACATCGCCCGCGATGGGTTGCTCGAAGGGCTCAATCTCGACGCCACGGTGGAACTCGCCGATGCGGTCTCCGTCCCGGTGATCGCCAGCGGCGGGCTCGCTTCCATCGACGACATCAAGCGGCTTGTGGAGCCGGCTTGCGCCAAGCTCGACGGGGCCATCGCCGGGCGCGCCCTCTATGACGGCCGGCTCGATGCAGCCGAGGCGCTCGCCATCATCGCCGCGAAATACGGCCATCATGGCGTGACGGGGCAGTACTGACTTATGCTCAAGGTCCGCGTCATACCTTGTCTCGACGTGAAGGACGGCCGCGTCGTCAAAGGCGTCAACTTCGTTGACCTTATTGACGCCGGTGATCCCGTTGAAGCGGCGGCCGCCTATGACGAGGCCGGTGCGGACGAGCTGTGCTTCCTCGACATCACCGCAAGCCACGAGAAGCGAGGGACCATTCTCGACATCGTCAGCCGCACCGCGGAGCGCTGCTTCATGCCGCTGACCGTTGGCGGCGGCGTGCGGTCCACGAACGATGTGCGCGCGCTGCTGGAGGCGGGGGCCGACAAGGTGTCGATCAACACCGCCGCGGTGCGCGACCGTCAGCTGGTGCGGCGTGCCGCGGAAAAGTTCGGGGCGCAATGCATCGTGGTGGCGATCGATGCGAAGCGTGTGGGCGCCAACGGCAAGGCGCCGCGATTCGAGATCTTCACCCATGGCGGGCGCGAACCCACCGGCATCGATGCGATCGCCTATGCGGAAGAAGTCGTCTCGCTCGGCGCAGGCGAGATCCTGCTGACCTCCATGGACCGCGACGGGACGCGCGCCGGGTTCGACAACGAGCTGACCCGGGCGATCGCGGATGCGGTCTCCGTGCCGGTTATCGCGTCGGGCGGCGTCGGCAGTCTGCAGCACCTCGTGGACGGCGTGCGCGAGGGCCATGCCTCGGCGGTGCTGGCCGCGTCGATTTTCCATTTCGGCGAGCACTCGATCGGCGAAGCCAAGCGCTTCATGGCGGATGCGGGACTGCCAGTTCGCCTGGACCCTTGAACCTCTGATCCGCCTTTGCGCCTATTCCCAGCGGCGGCGGCACGGTGTATGAGCCAACCCATGAGCAACGATGCATTGGATAGGCTCGCCGCCACGATCCGCGACCGCCGGACCGAAGCGGCCGATAAGTCCTACACCCGGCAGCTTCTGGACGATCCCATCAAGTCGGCCAAGAAAGTGGGGGAAGAGGGCGTCGAGGTAGCGATCGCCGCGACGGCGCAGGATAGAGCCGCGCTCCTCGAGGAGAGCGCCGACTTGCTCTATCACTTCCTCGTGCTGCTTGAATCCCGCGATATTGCGCTGGATGAGGTGTGCGAGGTGCTCGAGCAGCGCATGGGTAGGTCGGGCCTCGCGCGCGGCAAAGGACCGGCCGGCTAACCCGCCACGGGGTGTTTCGTGATGGACATCATGCCCGCCGTCGGTTTCTCGCCTTACACGCTCTACTCGCGCGAGGAATGGGCGCGGCTGCGCGAGGACACGCCGCTCACACTGACCGAGGCGGATATCGAGAACCTGTC
>JARRPE010000252.1:0-2943 GCA_037383205.1 Methyloceanibacter sp. | reverse complement strand
GAAACTCAAAGGGTCAAGGTGACGGGGCCATTGACGGCGCGCTCACATCACCTCCATCGCGGCTTTCAGTCCCCTTCGCATATCGTCCGCATCCATGACGGGCAAAAGCTCGACCTCCGCATCGATGCCCATGAACAAAGGTTCGACAACCCCCGGAATATCCGCCGAATCGCGCATGTCGAAAAATATCATTGCCGTGCGCATACCGTCTTCGGCAACGAAATAGGCTGCCTCGGCTTTAAGTCTGTTCATGGCGCCTTCAAGAATCTTCGGCAACGTACCGTCCTTGATCGTGCGGTTGCCGGCCTCTGTCGGTATTATGATTTTGAGCATCATGCGCATGGTAGCACCTCCCTTTTCTGCCGCCTGAGCATACAGGATCGCAGGCCCGTATTGACAGTTCCAGACTCATTTGCCGCGCACCGCTATCCCGAACCGCAACGAAAACATTCGGGCACTCCCGCTGATAAAATACGGAACTTGAAAGCTCGAGTAGACTAGGTGCGACTTCTGCTATTCGCACTTAACAGCCCTGCATGAAGAAGAAGCCGACGGTGTCTGCTCGGGGGTACAAAGCGGTCGCGCTGTGTCGGCAGGTTGAGGTCAGCTAATGACCGATTTTGTTGATTTAGTCGGGCTTGCTCGTCAGTGGCGGGCGTGATTCCGTTTTCCTTGTGATTTTCAAGGAGGGCGGAGTGATGATGGGGACGCAGGCGGCACCAGAGCGATTGTTTTACGACTTTTGCCTTGAGGATCACGTTCCCGACGATCATCTGCTGCGTCGCATCGATCGGTTTCTTGATCTGAGCGATGTTCGACAGAAGCTGAGGCCGTTCTATTGCTCGATTGGCCGGCCCTCGGTTGATCCCGAACTGATGATCCGCATGCTCATCATTGGCTACTGCTGCGGGATCCGCTCCGAGCGACGGCTTTGCGAAGAGGTTCACTTGAACCTGGCCTATCGCTGGTTCTGCCGCCTAGGCCTTGATGGTCAGGTTCCCGATCATTCCACCTTCTCCCGTAACCGGCACGGTCGGTTCCGCCAGAGCAACATCCTACGACATCTGTTCGAGATGGTGGTGCGCCGGTGCATGACAGAGGGTCTTGTGGGTGGCGAAGGCTTTGCGGTGGATGCGAGCTTAATTGAAGCTGACGCCAACAAGCAGCGCTCCGTGCCTGGTCAGGCGTGGAGCGTTGCCGACATCTCGGCCAATGCTTGCCAGGCGGTCAAAGACTATCTGGCCACCCTCGATGATGCAGCCTTCGGCGCGGCCAGCGATGTTGTCCCAAAGTTCGTCTCACCGTCAGATCCGGCGGCCCAGTGGACGGGTGCTCGGCGCGGGCCGGCCTTCTTCGCCTATGCCAACAATTATCTGATCGATACGGCGAACGCGGTCATCCTCGATGTCGAGGCCAGCCGGGCCATTCGTCAGGCCGAGGTCGGCGCTGCCCGCGCCATGCTTGACCGGGTCGCCGACCGCTTCGGTGTCAAGCCCGCACGACTAGCGGGCGACAGTGCATACGGAGCCGCGACAATGCTTGCGTGGCTGGTCAATGAGAAGCAGATCGCACCCCATATCCCCGTGTTCGACAAGTCCAAGCGTGAGGACGGAACCTTCTCCCGGGCCGACTTCAAATGGGACGCAGATCGCAACCTCTTTGTCTGTCCCAAGGGTAAGATGCTGAAGAGCACTGGCAAGGTGCATGATGGCCGGACCCGATTGTACAGGGCCAGCAAGCTCGACTGTGACCCTTGCTCGCTGAAGCCGCGATGCTGTCCCAACACGCCCTCCCGCAAAATCCCGCGAGACATCAACGAAGAGGCCCGTGATACGGCCAGAGCCCTGTATGACACGCCCGCCTTCGACCAATCCCGCCGCGAGCGCAAAAAGGTCGAGATGCTGTTCGCGCACCTCAAGCGCATCCTCAAACTCGGCCGACTGCGCTTGCGCGGACCTTATGGGGCACAGGATGAGTTCCTCCTCGCCGCAACAGCACAGAACCTGAGGAAGCTCGCTAAACTCAGGTCCGAGCCCCCGCCCGCCATGCAGTTAGCTTGAAAACAGAGGGAGCCCCCGTCACCGCGAGCGCCTGCTAAGCCCCAACTCCCGGAGCCCGCATAAACGGCGGGCCCAAAAACGTCCGCTTCTATCAAAAGCCGACACCGAAAAGCGCAGAGTCACCCGACTAAATCAACAAAATCTGCCACAAGCAGACATCTGTGTGTCGTGAAGCGTATTATTTTGCTGCAACGGACGATGTCGAAACGCGTTATTGATATGCACCGCTCGATCTCGTTCTTGCAACTCGGTCGATCCAAAAGAAGATCAATCGCAGAAGTGGAGGTGATGGAATGAGACTACTCGCTGTTGTTGGGGCAGCTCTATCCGGCGTGCTGCTTACCATGTCTGGGCCTGCCTGGGCGCAAGACACGGAAACAAAGACGGACAAGCCAAACATACTAGTGATATGGGGTGATGACATTGGAGGCTTCAATGTCAGCGCCTACAACGATGGCATGATGGGCTACAAGACGCCCAACATCGACCGGATCGCCAAGGAAGGCGTGAAATTTACTGACTGGTATGGGCAGCAGAGCTGCACCGCCGGACGCGCCGCGTTCATCACCGGCCAGTCCCCGATCCGGACGGGTCTGACCAAAGTCGGCCTTCCGGGCGCACCGGAGGGCATGACAGATGAAGATCCGACCATCGCCACGCTGCTCAAGCCTTTGGGCTATGCCACGGGTCAGTTCGGTAAGAACCATTTGGGTGACCGTGACGAGATGCTACCGACGGCCCATGGGTTCGACGAGTTCTTCGGCAACCTCTATCACCTGAACGCCGAGGAAGAGCCCGAGAACGAGGACTACCCTGGTGACATGAAAATGCCCGATGGCACCACCTTCCGCCAGAAGTTCGGCCCGCGCGGCGTCATCAAGTC
>JARRPE010000251.1:0-2948 GCA_037383205.1 Methyloceanibacter sp. | reverse complement strand
CCATGGGCATGAGCAGCGATTTCGAGCGCGCCATCGCGCTTGGTGCCACGCATGTGCGCGTCGGCAGTGCTATTTTCGGCGAACGTGTGAAGACTTGATACGCATCAACGCGCGCGCCGCCTGATCCTCTCATGCTGGCAGTCAGCTTTGGGAGGAGGATTGGCCGTGCGTATCATACTGACGGCGCTCTGCGTAGCGCTGCTCTCAGCCTCGGGGGCGCTTGCTGAATTCACCATCAGCTTCGACTGGAGTGACATCCCGCGATGCACCTCCGGTCGGCCAAACACTGTCGGCAGTCCTGCCTTTGTCCTGCGTGACGTGCCGCCAGGCACGACCACGATTCAGTTCCGGCTCAAGGATCTGAACGCGCCAAGCTACAATCACGGTGGTGACGCCGTGCAGATCGGACAAGATGGGCGTCTGCCTTTCGGGGTGTTCAAATACAAGAGCCCCTGACCGTCCGGTCGCGTGCATACCTATGAATGGACGGCAACGGACAAAGCCGGCAACCGAACGCCCGCCACTGCCAAGGCGCGGCGCCGCTACCCCCAGTGATCAGCCGCGCGCGGCACCGGCGGCACGATCAGCCGCGTGTCATAGGTGATCTGAGCGGCGATCTGGCGCAGGTGATCGGGCCGGAAGGCTACGCAGCCCGCGGTGGGGTAGCCCGTTCGGCGCCATCGGTGCAAAAAGATGCAGGAGCCACGCCCGGCCTCTGCCCGGGGCCAGTTCCAGTCGGTGATGAGGATCAGGTCGTAAAGCGGGTCGCCCCGGCGCAACACCTCGTGCGACGGCGCGTAGGGCGCGCGCACCATGAGGTTATAATCCTTATCCGTCGGGTCATCCGACCACAGATCGCCCGGCCG
Organism: Methyloceanibacter sp.; assembly: GCA_037383205.1. Taxonomy (GTDB): domain Bacteria; phylum Pseudomonadota; class Alphaproteobacteria; order Rhizobiales; family Methyloligellaceae; genus Methyloceanibacter. The sequence continues at coordinate 2,082 of JARRPE010000251.1, read as the reverse complement.
GATCGGCACCGCCCAGTCGGCGGGCCTTGCCATGCGATCAGGACGGTAGAGCATTCCGACGATCCGGTGCACACCCACGGGCGTCGCGCCATCGCCTTCGCGCTTATCCTTCGAGATCCCACCCCGCCCGATGGCACAGGGATAAACCCGCCCGCGAAACCGTACGCCGCGGGGCGTGAGAACCATGTCGTGCGGGGTCACAGCGTCACTTCCGGCAAACCCGATCCCGGCGGAAACAGGTCCGGCGCGCTGTCGCGGTAGAGCATTACGGCCTCGAATACGCTCGCGTCATCGAAAGTGCGTCCGACGATTTGAAGGCCGGTGGGAATACCGTGCCGGTCGCGGCCCGAGGGCACGGACAACACGGGGCAATTGTGTAACATGTTGAAATGATGGGTCATCACCCAGCCATACTCTGCCTCGACCACCTGCCCGTCAACGCGGAAATCCGGATCCAGCGGATTGTGCTCGGCGGGCAGCGCGCCACTGGATTGGGTCGGACAGACAAGAACGTCGAACCACTCCATCAGCGCGCCGAACCTCTGGTACATCTCGTGCTGATAGGCCCAAGACTGCGCGACATCGTCGGGCTTGAGATCCTGCGCCGCTTCGGCCGCAGCGATGGCATAGGGGGTCATGCGGTCGCGGTACTCATCCAGCACCCAAAGCGGCATTCGCCCGAACTGCATCGCCGTGTACCACTGCATCGAAGCGGCATCCACACGCGCCTCCCAGCCGGGATCGACCTCTTCCACCGTGCAGCCTGCCTTACGAAAAATATCGAGCGCGGCCAGCGTGTTGGCGCGCACATCGGCGTCCAGAGACACATAGCCGAAATCGTTTGAACAAGCCACGCGCAGAGGTCGCTGCGGAAAGCTTTCAGGCAGCACGACCCGTTCCCCAAGGCTATCATGGTCGCGCGGATGCGGGCCGGAGTCGATGTTCTGCGCCAACGCAACATGGCCCACATCGCGGGACAGAAATCCGCAGTGATTGTAGCGGTCGAAATTGGCAGGCGGGTCGTCGGGGTTGGGGCCGTGCGGCGGTTTGTAGCCGATCAGCCCGCGGGAACTTGCGGGGATACGGATAGATCCGCCGATATCTGTGCCAGTGGCCAGCGGTGTCATCCCCGCCGCCAGCGCCGCCGCCGAACCAACCGAGGATCCGCCCGGGCCGAAATCGAGGTTGAACGGATTGCGCGTCACACCCCAAAGGTTGGACCAGCACACTCGTGAGGCAGAATTCAGGCGTCGTGGTGCGGGCATGGATGATCGCGCCGGCCTCCAGCAGGCGCTCGATCATGGGGTCGGACTGCGTTTCAACGTTCTGCTCAAGCGCGTAGGAGCCTTGCGTCTACGCTGCCCAGCGACGCGCTGTGCGTCTTTGATGGCGACGGGCAGGCCTTTGAGCGCGCGATTGGTGCCCGTGGCGTATCGCTCTTCCGCCTTGCAGGCAGCCTCGCGGGCCGCATCGAAGAAGGTCTCGGTATAGGCGTTGATCTGCGGGTTCACCGCCTCGGTCCGCGCGATGAGCGCGTCGAGATAGGCCGACGGCGTCAGCCGCCCGTTGGCAAAGCGCAGAAGCACCTCGCGGGCGGGCAGATAGCAAAGATCGAGAAGCGTCATGGGTGGCTCCATGAGACGGACCATGCCGAAGTCCGAAGGCCGTGGAAAGACACCGTTTCAGACAATGAGCATCCAGACGGCCATCCCGACCAGCATGGCGCCAAGCAACGTTTTGAGCCGCCGCACGCTTTGCGGGGCGCGGACACAGGCGCCAAGCCGGTCGCCGAGCAGCGTCCAGAGCGAGAGGGCGACGAGATTGTTGTTATTAAATACAGTTGCTATCAGGAACTCATCTATGGTTAGTCATGTGTCGCTGTCTGCCAGGAACTGCGTGAACATCAGAGCGATGATGACATGGGCCTTCGGGTTGAGCACCAGAAGCACGACACCGTCCAAGAAACCGGCGGGCCGGGCAGCATGGCTAACCTTTGCCATGCCCGAGCGAAAGAGACCTCAGGCGATCCAGAGCACGTAGAGCGCTCCCGCTCCTTGTGCGCGGCGAAGACCTGCGGCGCGC
>JARRPE010000250.1:0-2957 GCA_037383205.1 Methyloceanibacter sp. | reverse complement strand
TTCGATGATGGTGTTGCTGTCGAAGGCCTTGTCGGCGATCAGCGCGTCGAAAGAGACGCCATCAATGAGCGGCGGCACGCCGACCGTGTCGAAGCGATGGCCGGGCAGGAGCACGAAACGCACGAGATTGCCGAGCGCGTCTGTCAGCGCGAGGATTTTCGTGGTCATGCCGCCCTTGGAGCGGCCGATGGCTTGGCTCTGAGTCCCCCTTTTGCGCCCTGGCCGTGGCGGTGGACCTTGACGATGGTGGCGTCGACCATAGCGTATTCCATGTCCGGCTGGTCCGAGCAGGCCTCGAAAAGCCGAGCAAAAACATCGGCTTTGATCCAGTCACGGTATCGCTTGAAAACGGTGTTCCAGTTGCCGAAAAAGGCGGGCAGGTCACGCCACGGACTTCCCGTGCGCACGATCCACAACACCGCTTCGACGAACAGGCGGTTGTCCTTGCCGCTGCGTCCGGGGTCCGTCGGTTTACCCAGACAATGCGGCTCCATCTTCGCCCACTGGGCGTCTGTCAGCGCGAATCGTTCCATCCGAAGCTTGAATCACAACCAAGCCAAAGATGGAATCCTGAATCTCAACAGGCCTTAGCATTACAGTTGCAATTTCTTGGAGGTTCTGAATCCATGAGGATCCATGATTCGGAGGATCATGGATGGCAGGGGCATCGATCGAGACGACGCTGGAATTATGGGCGAAATCGCTGCGGGATGTGAAGACGCGGATACGTCCGCTGTTCACGCAGGATCGGGTTGCGAGGTCGGCGGGACAGTTCTTGGACGGCTTGTTGGGTAACGAGCCGCGCAAAACGGGGTGGATGCGTGCGGAAGCGGCGGGCGATGCCGGGCCGTGGCGCCAGCAGGCGATTTTGGGCCGTGGTCGGTGGGATGCCGATGCGTTGCGCGACATCGTGCGCGACTACGCGCTGGAAGCGTTGGCAGATGAAGACGCAGTTCTGGTCATCGATGAGACGGGATTTTTGAAGCAGGGCAAGGCGTCGTGCGGAGTGGCGCGCCAATACACGGGCTCGGCAGGCAAGATCACCAACTGCCAAATTGGCGTGTTCGCCGCTTATGTCTCGCGCCACGGGCATGCCTTCATCGACCGGGCGCTCTATCTGCCGAAAGAGTGGACGGACAATCGCAAGCGCCTGAAGGCGGCGCACGTGCCGGAAGATGTAGGTTTTGCCACCAAGCCTCAGATCGCACGCAGGATGATCGCGCGCGCAGTCGCTGCCGGTGTCCCCTTCAGTTTCGTTGCGGCGGACAGTGTCTATGGTGTCGGCGATATTGAAATGACGCTGCGCAAGGCCGGCAAGGGCTATGTTCTGGGCGTTGCCGCCAATCATGTGTTCCATTCCTGGAGCAATAAACTGTTTGTCGGAGGTACTGCTGCCAGAATTGCGCAAGGCCTTCCCAAAAAGGCCTGGAAACGCCTGTCGGCGGGCGAAGGCACCAAAGGCCCTCGCTGGCACCATTGGGCCTATGTCGAACTGGCCGATCTCGATGCCGGAGAATATTGCAGCACTCTTTCGGGAGAGTGGACGCGAGGTCTGCTGATCCGCCGGAACATTGCCGATGGCGATCTGGCATTCTTCTCCACTTGGTGTCCCAAGGGCACGTCCATAAAAAAACTGGTATCGATCGAAGGCCATCGCTGGGCGATCGAAGATAGCTTCGAGACAGCCAAGAACGAACTCGGGCTCGATCACAACGAGACCCGCTCTTGGCATGGCTGGCACCGGCATGCCTCACTTGTCATGCTCGCCTTCGCCATGACAGCCATCATCCGTCACCACGCCAACGCCGTACCGCTTAAAAAAACGCTGCCGCGCCCTCGGACCAACAAGCGGTCCTGATCCGCTGGTCTGTGCAGGAAATCCGCCGCATCGCCGTCAAACTCGCTCAACGCCGCATCGAGCCCGCACGCACCATCGCATGGTCGCTTTGGCGACGCGCCCACCAGGCGGAAGCACGGCGCGCTCATATCAAACGAAAAACGCAACTGTAATGCTAGGCGCGAGCGCAGCAGTCGCAACTGCTTGCGATGCCGGTTGAATTGCTTGGCATGGGCGTAACGTCCCGCCATCAGGGCCGCGTGCTTGGCCACACGCAGATAGGATTGCCGCAACCGTACACCGTGCTCCCCGGCCAGCCGGTTGAGCCCCCTGATCGCCGCGTGCAACAGCTTGGCGTCGGTTGGGAAGCTGATGGCCTTGGGCTGCACCGTGGTGTCAACGGTGACCCGTGCCAGGTCGCGCGTGCGCAGCGCGCCGCTTGCGTGCGCCACCCGCAGGCTCTCGGCCAAGAGCAGGTCCAGTCTGTCGCCGAGGCGCTTTCGCCAGTGGCTCAGGTCGGAGCGCTCATGTGGAAAGACGTGCTGGAAGAACTCTTCCCCCGTGAAGAACTGGAAATAGGGGTCGTAGACCCAGCGCTCGCACACGCCTTCGTCCGACAGGCCGTAGGTGTGCTTGAGCAGCAAGAGCCCGATCACGAAACGGCTGGCGATCCCGGGCCGGCCCTTCTCGCTGTAGAGCGGGGCGATCTCACCGTCGAGCCAAGCCCAGTCGATCGAGCCTGCGAGCTGCACCAGCTCGTGCTTCATATTGATGATCTGTTCCAGTCTCGCCCGGAACAGATCGGTTGATCCCGTCGCCTGCTGCTGCTTCGGCCGCATGATTCCCTCCGCTGCCGGAAGGGAATCACGATTGCTCCGCCGAGAAAATCCAAAAATGAAATTGCAAGGTTGCGAGCCTTCCGGACGCGAAACCCTGCAATCTCCAAGCCTCTCAAGCCAGCAAAAATTGACTCACAATCAATCGCTTAGCCAGTTGTTCACGGGCGACTAGCTACCGCACTCAGTCCCATCGCTTCCCGCTCCGAAATCGTACTCCTCCGCCTCTCAAATTACGACAACCTCGATGCGTCAATCACATATAAAGATCAACGTGCCCCCGA
>JARRPE010000249.1:0-2971 GCA_037383205.1 Methyloceanibacter sp. | reverse complement strand
GCCTCTGCTCGTTCGATCGAAAGGCCAGCTTGACGGGCCGAATGGCGGCGCGATAAGTGCAGCGCTTTCTCCCCGTGGCGCGGAATCGTGACCGCCTCGCGGGAGCGCCCTTATTGGAGCCCATCTGTGACATCGTCGAACAAGCCTGCGCGTCGTCCCGACAACCCGCGTTTTTCTTCCGGCCCGTGCACCAAGCACAAAGGCTGGTCTCTCGATGCGCTCGGCGGCGCGTTGCTGGGGCGCAATCACCGTCAGGCGGACACGAAGGGCCGGATCGCGGAGGCGCTCGACCGCACGCGGGCGCTGCTGAAGCTGCCAGCCGACTATCGGATCGCGCTGGTGCCTGCCTCCGACACGGGTGCGGTGGAGATGGCGCTTTGGAACCTGCTCGGACCGCGTGGCGTCGACGTCCTTGCCTGGGAGGCGTTCAGCGCGGACTGGGTGACGGACATCGTCGACGAGTTGAAGCTGAGCGACGTCCGCGTTCTCGAAGCGCCCTACGGAGAGCTGCCCGATCTTTCCCAAGTGGACTTCACCCGCGATGTCGTCTTCGCCTGGAACGGCACCACGTCGGGCGTACGGGTTCCGAACGCGGACTGGATTTCGGAGACACGCGAAGGGCTGACCATTTGCGACGGCACGTCGGCCGTGTTCGCGCAGGACATGGAGTGGGGTAAGCTCGACGTCACCACGTACTCATGGCAGAAGGTGCTCGGCGGCGAAGCGCAGCACGGGATGCTGATCCTTTCGCCGCGCGCGGTCGAACGGCTGGAAACGTACACGCCGCCTTGGCCGATGCCGAAGCTCTTTCGTCTGGCTGCGGACGGGAAGCTGATAGAGGCCGTGTTCGAGGGCTCGACCATCAACACGCCGTCCATGCTGTGCATCGAGGACTATCTCACAGCCCTTGCGTTCGTCGAACGTATCGGCGGCCTTGCCGGTGCGATCGCGCGTGCCCATGCCAATGCTGCGGTCGTTGCCGACTGGGTAGCGAAGACGCCGTGGGTCGACTTCCTCGCCGTCGATCCCGCCACGCGCTCCAACACCTCCATCTGTCTGAAAGTGGTCGACCCTGACGTGACGGCACTCCCGGCGGATGAGGAGGCCGGGTTCGCCAAGCGCATGGCCAAGCGGCTTGAGAAAGAAGGCGTCGCGTTCGACATCGCCTCTTATCGCACCGCGCCGCCGGGCTTACGGATCTGGACCGGAGCCACGGTGGAGCGCGCGGATGTGGAGGCCTTGCTGCCCTGGCTCGATTGGGCCTTCGCTTGCGAGAAGGAGGCTCTGGACGGCGCGGCGTGAGACCCGTACCAAACACCTGTACCAAGGCTCGCATCGGCCCGCGAGCCGGGCTATAACGGCATACGGCCCTGCGCTCTCGCGGGGCCGTTTCTGTGTTTCATCCAGGATTTAGGGGATTTCATCGTGGCCAACGTCGTGGTCGTCGGCTCCCAATGGGGCGACGAGGGCAAGGGCAAGATCGTGGACTGGCTGTCCGAGCGCGCCGATGTGGTGGTGCGTTTTCAGGGTGGACACAATGCCGGCCATACGCTGGTTGTCGACGGAAAGACCTATAAGCTCTCCCTGCTTCCCTCTGGCGTGGTGCGCCAGAACAAGCTCTCCGTGATCGGCAACGGCGTCGTGGTCGACCCTTGGGCCTTGGCCGAAGAAATCGCGCGCGTCGAGGCGCTCGGGGTCACCATCTCCCGCGACAATCTCCGCATCGCCGAGAACGCGACGCTGATCTTGCCGCTGCATCGAGAACTGGACGCGCTGCGCGAGGCCGCGGCGGGCGCCGGAAAAATCGGCACCACGAAGCGCGGCATCGGGCCCGCCTACGAAGATAAGGTGGGCCGCCGGGCGATCCGGGTCATGGATCTGGCGGACCTGTCCGTTTTGAAGCCGAAGGTCGAGCGCATCCTCGCTCACCACAATCCACTTCGGCGCGGCCTCGGCGAGCCTGAAATCTCGGCGGACGAGCTCTGTAATCAGATCACGCAGATTGCCGACAAGATCCTGCCCTACATGGATACGGTGTGGGCGCTTCTCGATCAGGCCAAGCACGACCGCAAGCGGATCCTGTTCGAGGGGGCGCAAGGCGTGCTGCTCGATATCGATCACGGCACGTACCCGTTCGTGACCTCGTCCAACACGGTGGCGGCGCAAGCGGCGACCGGTTCGGGCATCGGGCCGAACGCCATCAGTTTCGTGCTTGGGATCACCAAGGCCTATACGACGCGCGTGGGCGAGGGACCCTTTCCGACCGAGCTTTTCGACGAGACGGGCAGGCTGATTGGCGAGCGCGGTGCGGAGTTCGGCACGGTGACGGGCCGCGCCCGCCGCTGCGGCTGGTTCGATGCCTGCCTCGTGCGCCAGACGTGCAAGGTGGCCGGGATCGATGGAATCGCGCTTACAAAGCTCGATGTCTTGGACGATATCCCTGGCGGCAAGCTCAAGATCTGCGTCGGCTACAAACTCGACGGCATGGAGCTCGACTATCTGCCGGCGGCGCAAGGGGCGCAGGCGCGCGTCGAGCCCATCTACGAGGAAATGGACGGCTGGACCGAGTCGACCCAAGGCGCGCGCTCCTGGGCGGAGTTGCCGGCGCAATGTATCAAGTATGTCCGCCGGCTCGAGGAACTGACCGGCGTGCCCGTCGCGCTTCTGTCGACCAGCCCTGAGCGCGACGACACGATCCTCGTGCGAGATCCCTTTGCCGGATAGCGGCCTGGCGCGGGGGCGAATCGTAGGGGCGCTTGCTGCTTTGCAAGCAGCCGCGTGGCTGCCAAGCTGAGCTTTTGGCGCATTTGCCGTTTCGGGCGGTGCCGGTGCAAGGTCGTTAAATCGTGCGCATTAGCTTTCGGGCCACACTTCTCACACTCATGCTGGCGGTGCTGCTGACGGCAGTGCTGCTGCTTGGGACGGCGGCTTATCTGTATGCGCGCTTCGCTGTGCAGGATCTCGGTGCGCA
>JARRPE010000248.1:0-2994 GCA_037383205.1 Methyloceanibacter sp. | reverse complement strand
CTCGGCGCGCTCGATCGTACGGTCGGCGAGACCTTCGGCCAGGGAGAACGGCGGCGGCGTTTCGCCGGCCGCCATCTTGCCGGGGCCTCCCGGACGCATGAACGGCGGTTTCATGGTCGCCTGCAGCGCATCGGTGAAGTCGCGCCAGTCGTCGAGCTGGTCGGCGCGGATACCGATCTGCGTCTCCATCGTGCTCAAGCGTTCGGCCAGACGATCAGGACCCTTGGGACCCCGTCTATGGTGGCCATGTTTTCCGTGCTTGCCGCGCTCGCACATTTTGCCCTTATGGCCGTCGCCGTGGGATTCGGGGTAAGCCCATGCGCGTTCGGTACCGGTGGCCAAGGTGACTGCCGTGAGACCGGCGACGCTCAGAGCGCTGGCGACCGCGACTGTCGCAAGTGTCTTGGTCAGCTTCATTTGACGTGCATCCTTAATCTGTTTCTGCTGAACCCCGATTTAGCGTTCCTACGTTGCGGGCCTAGGTCTGGCGCGTATCGGAACGTTTCCGGGCCGGGTAAATTTGTGTCGAAATGTTGCTGGGGCGGACTCCATGCACTTTCGTAACAACATGGCTCTCGTGGCGGCCGCCGAGAGGCGCTAGAAGACGCTTCCATGACTACGCCGCCACGCATCCTCGTCGTCGACGACGATCCGGAGATTCGGAAGCTCCTCGCGCGCTATGTGGAGAGCCAGGGGTTTCGGGTGCTTCTGGCCGCCAGCTGCCGCGAACTGCATGAGCAATTGGCGACTCATCACGTGGACCTGGTCGTCCTGGACGTGATGTTGCCCGACGGTTCCGGCTTGGACGCCTGCCGCGATCTCAGGGCCGCGCGCTCCAATGTGCCCATCATCCTTCTGACGGCACTCAAAGAAGACGTGGACCGAATCATTGGTCTCGAGATCGGCGCCGACGACTATCTCGGCAAGCCGTTCAATCCGCGCGAACTGATCGCGCGTGTGCGGGCGGTCCTGCGCCGCCGCGGAGACGCGCCTGCCGAGGCGCCGCTCGAGAAGATCTACCGCTTCGAGGGCTACATGGCGGACCCGCAGACGCGGTCCGTCACAGGTCCTAAAGGTGACGTCGATTTGACGGGGGCCGAGTTCGACCTGCTCAAAACATTCTTGGAGCGGCCGGGGCGCGTTCTGTCGCGCGACCAGTTGCTGGATCTGACGCGGGGCCGCGAGGGCGATGGGTTCGACCGGTCGATCGACGTGCTCATCAGCCGGCTGCGGCGCAAGCTCGGCGGCCCGGGTACGCATCTCATCAAGACGGTGCGCAATGGCGGTTATCAGCTCGCCGTGAAGGTCGACACCGAGGACGGTGCCGTATGAATACGCTCCGCGTGAAAATCGCGGTTCTCCTCGTGATCGCGATTGTCTCGGTCATGGCCCTCATGACCTTCGTGCTGTTCTTGCTGCTGGGCCCGCCGCCCCGGTCGGGCCGGGCCCTCGACATCGCGGCCAAGCAGGTCGCGTTGGTCGCCGAGTTGGCCGAGAAATCTCCCGACTCCGTGCGCTTGAGTTCCGAGCCTCGCGGCCATCCGTATCGCCGCACCACGGAGGCGCTGCGGGAGAAGCTCGAACACAAAGGGCACGATCTCGATGTGGTCGTAACCCATTCGCGCCGCTGGCGTCCGGGCTCCTTGGCCGTCTGGATCCCGCTGAATGATAAAGGCTGGTTCCCGATGCCGATCACGCGGCTGCCGCCCCAGGGCGTGCCCTGGATGGGGCTCCTGCGCTGGCTTTTCCTCATCACCGTTGGTGCCACCGCGGTCGCCGTCTTTGCTTCAAGCCGGATGGTGCGGCCGCTCGTCTTTCTCGAGAATGCCGTCGCCTCCGTGGGACCGGACGGCACGATGCCCGAACTTCCCGAGAAGGGACCGGGGGAAGTCCGCGCCACGGCGCGGGCGCTCAACACGCTGTCGGCACGTCTCAAGCGCGCGATGGAAAGCCGGATGCGGCTCGTGGCGGCGGCTGGGCACGATATGCGGACACCCATCACCCGGATGCGGTTGCGCGCCGAGTTCGTGGCCGACGAGGACGAGCGAGAGAAGTGGCTCAACGACATCGACGAGCTGGAGCGCATTGCCGATAGCGCCATCCTGCTGGTGCGCGAGGAGACGGGCGCGGAAGCGCCCGAGCGGCTGCGTCTCGACGATCTTATCGGGAGCATCTGCGAGGAGCTGAAACAGCAGGACTTCGACGTCACGTTGTCGGACACGAGCCCTGTGACCGTGCTGGCGGGGCGCCTGAAACTCAGCCGCGCCTTGCGCAATCTCATCATCAATGCGGCCACGCATGGCGTTCGCGCCCGGGTCGGCGTCGGTGGGGACGGGACTACCGCCCGCGTGACTATCGAGGACGACGGGCCGGGCATTCCCGAAGAGGTTCTGGGCCAGGTTTTCGAGCCGTTCTTCCGGGCCGACCCGGCGCGCCGCCAGAATATCCCGGGCGCGGGGCTCGGGCTGACCATTGCGTATGAGATCGTGACCCGTGCGGGCGGCAGCATCCAGATCGTCAACCGGCCCGGCGGGGGCCTGCTGCAGACCGTGTGCCTGCCCGAGGCGCCCGAGCTGGAAGCCGCCGAGACAGACGGCGCTTGAGACTCGTCACCGGCGCGGAGGATACTACCGAGACTTTGCCGATCCAAAGCGGAGGGACCCGATGCGCGTTTTGATGTCCATGACCATAGGTCTGCTTCTCACTGCACCCGCTTTCGCCGAGGACCAGCCAATCTGCCCCGATGCACAAACCACGATCGAAATCGGCGAGTGCGTCAGCAAGGAGTACGACAAGGCCGACGCGGAGCTGAATGCCGTGTGGAAGAAGGTCATGACGAGCTTCAAGAAGAACGACACCATGCCCGCGAAGGATCTGAAAGCCTGGAAGGAGACGCTCCTCGCCTCTCAGCGCGACTGGATCAAGTTCAAGGAGGAGGACTGTGACGCGGTCGGCTATGAATGGTTCGGCGGCACGGGTCGCTCCAAGGCCGTG
>JARRPE010000247.1:0-3038 GCA_037383205.1 Methyloceanibacter sp. | reverse complement strand
GCTTCGTCCAGCCATACGTCACGACCATCCGTCCACGGAACAGCGCCACCGGTATGTCGGACGACGATCATTGTCTCGACATGGCCGCTCTTATTGGCCGCCGCATCGGCGTTTGCCTTGAGCGGCACGCTGCGTCCGCCGCGTAAGCCTTCGTCCGATGTGATGATGACGGCGGACTTGCAGTCCTCGATTCGCCCCGCGAGAGAATCCGGTGAGAAACCGCCGAAGACGATGGAATGGATGGCGCCGATCCGTGCGCAGGCCAGCATGGCGTAAGCCGCCTCGGGAATCATCGGCAGGTAGATCGTCACGCGATCGCCGCGCTTGACGCCTTTGGCCTTCAGCACATTGGCGAAGCGGCAAACGTTTTCGTACAGCTCACGGTAGGTGATGTGCCGGGCGGGCGTTGCCGGATCGTCCGGCTCCCAAATGATCGCGGTCTGATCGCCGCGCGTCTCAACGTGTCTGTCGATGCAGTTGGCCGAGACGTTAAGCGTGCCGTCCTCGAACCATTTGATCGACACGTCCGGATAGGCGAACGACGTGTTCTTCACGATCGTAAACGGCTTGATCCAGTCGACCCGTTGCGCGGCATCTGCCCAGAACCCGTCGGGGTCTTCGATGCTCCGCTTGTACATTGCGTGGTACTCGGCGTCGTCGATGAGGCCGTGCTCTTTCCACGCATCCTGCACCGCAATCGTCTCTTGTGGGGTCCAATCATGCTCGGACATGTGTCCGTTTCCTCCCTAGAACGCAGAAGCCTTACGGTTATTTGTTATGAGACATTATGCCGCCATGCGGCGCGCGGGAAAAGCGCTTGGGGGTCATCCTTTCGTCTAGACACCGAATGCGCCGATGATCGCACCCATGACGAGCAGAACGGCAAGCCAATGACCGCCGTCTATGGCCGTGAGCTTGGGGCTCGCGCCGCTAAAGGCATGGTTTACGCCCATGGTGGTGATGACGAAGCCGATCCAGATGAACAGCGCGCTGATAATCCCGCTCCGGATCGTCACGTCGCCGAGGTGTCCCATCAGTCCGGAGAGCATGATTGCCATCACCAGATCGGCGACGAGAGCGATGACGAAGGGCATGGCTTGCGCCACCCCGCTGCCCTTGATGTCCTCTTCGGTCTTGCCGAGCGCGTCGAGCCAGGCCTTGCCAAAGACCATGTACCAGATGGCGCCGACGCCGAATCCCGCCAGTGCGGCGACGAAGACCGCCAGATAGTTGGCGCCCGCGAATGCCATGTTGTCCTCCCCGCAGCCGTTGCGGCTGTCTTCTATCGGGAGACCTTAACGCAGAAGTAGCGGCGAGAGCACTACGCCGTCGGCGGATTCTTCAACCCCGCCAGCGCGCACACCGCTTTCCATTCAGCGGCCGTGACCGGCTGTACCGACAGTCGGGAATTGTTGACGAGAACCATGTCGGACAGCTTCGGCGTGGACTTGATCTCTTCGAGCGTCACGGGCCTTGGTAGATCCTCGACGGCGGCGACATCGACGCATTCCCATTTTCCTGTCGTGTCCGTGGAGTCCGGGTGCGCCTCCACGACGACCTTGACGATCCCCACGCAGGCCTTCTCGCCGATCGAGTGGTAGAAGAAGGCGAGGTCGCCCTTCTTCATGGCCCGCATATTGTTGCGCGCCTGATAGTTGCGCACCCCATCCCACTCGGCGCCTTTCGGGCCTTCTTTCTTCTGTTCCTCCCACGACCATGTGCCGGGTTCGGATTTCATCAGCCAGTACGCCATTGGATCTCCCGCCTACTCTTCCGGCTTCCCAAGCGACCACTTCCAGGGTCGGATCTCCACCGAGGCGAACAGACCGGCCTTGGCGAAGGGGTCGCCGCCGGCGATCTCTCGCGCTTCGGTGAGCGAGGGCGCCTCGATCACGACCAGGCTCCCGGTCATGGTCTCGCCGTCCTCCGCCGTGAAGGGGCCGGCGAACTTCAGCGCATCGCCCAATCCTTGAAGGTAGGCGAGGTGCTCGGGACGGTGCGCTTTCCGGATGGGCAGTCCATCCGGTTTGTCGGTGCAGATGAGCGCGAAATACATTCAGGCCTCCCACTAGTTTCGATCTGGCGCCGTGGCGGCGGTGCGTTGCATCGTTATTCGGTCTCGGAGCGCAGCGGGCGCGACAGAAGCGCGCCGATCGCCGTATCGACCCCCATTTCGCCGTTTACAATGGCGTGGACGGCCTCGGCGATGGGCAACTCGATCCCACGGGCCTGTGCGATTTCCACCATGGCTTGAGCCGTCGCCACACCTTCGGTAACCGAGGAGCGCTCGGATAGAACGTCTGATGTCTTGGCGCCCCGGCCCAACGCGACGCCGAGGGACATGTTGCGCGACTGTTCGCTTCCGCAGGTCAGCACGAGGTCGCCGAGCCCGGACAGACCGATCAGCGTTTCCAGCGCCGCGCCCATGGCCACCCCGAACCGGGTCATCTCCGCGAAGCTGCGGGTAATGAGCCCTGCCTGCGCGCTGTTGCCCAGCTCCTTGCCGACGACAATTCCGGCGGCGATGGCGTAGACGTTCTTCACCGCGCCGCCGATCTCCGCGCCCAGCACGTCGTTGCTCCAGTAGCAGCGGAACGCCCGCGACTTGAGAGCATGCGACAAATCCCGTCCCAGTGCCTCCTCTCGGGTGGCCAGGGTCACGGCGACCGGCAGTTCGCGCGCAACCTCCGCGGCGAAGCTTGGACCGGACAGGACGGCCATCGTCGCATCCGGAAGCACGTCGGCCGCCACTTGCGACATCAGTAGGCCAGTCCGCTGTTCGATGCCCTTGCAGCAAAGGACGAGCGGCTGGCCGCTTCGCACATGAGGCTGCAAGTCGACGAGGATGCCGCGCAGGTGCTGAGCGGGGCTCACGATCAGCAGCGCATCTCGGGCCGCAAGCTCGCCGAGCCGCGCCGTCGCTCGGATAGCCGGGTCGAGGTCGACACCCGGCAGGTAGACGGGATTCGTGTGGCTCTCGTTGATCGCGGCGACGGTCTCGAGCTCGTGGGCCCACAGCAGCACGTCGCGGTTCGCGC
>JARRPE010000246.1:0-3058 GCA_037383205.1 Methyloceanibacter sp. | reverse complement strand
CTCTTTTAGGCTGATTCGCGAGTCGTTTTGGGGGCTCTTGATGGGTGTATTTGCGGTGTTGCGTAGGCGTAAGACCTGGAACAGACGGGCAGGCGCCAAGATGCGGACCCTTATGAGATTAACGAGCGTTTCCGGCGCTGCGCTGTTTGCGGCGGCCCTTTGGGCTGCGCCGGCAGCAGCCGAGGAAAGCGCCCCGGCCAATACCGACGATCCGATGACCATCGTCGTCTCGTTGCCGAACCAGAGAGCCACGATCTACCGCGGCACGTCGGTGATCACATCCACGGCCGTTTCGACCGGCAAGCGCGGTTATGCGACGAAGGCCGGCGTCTATAGCATCCTTGAGAAGCGGCGGCGGCATTATTCGAATCTCTATAACGGCGCGCCCATGCCTTGGATGCAGCGCCTAACCTGGACCGGTACGGCCCTGCACGCCGGCGCGATTCCCGGCTACCCGGCCTCCCATGGCTGCATCCGCCTGCCCTACTCTTTCGCGCCCAAGCTGTTCAAGATGACCCAGGTCGGCGCGCAGGTTGTGGTGGCGCACAGCGCCGTCGAGCCGAAGCCGATCTCGCATGCGGCCCTCTTCCAGCCGCTGCCGCCGCCGATGCCGCCGGAACTGCTGACGCAAGGCACGCCGGCCGTGAAGCCGATGCGCAAATCGAGCAACGAGGCAAGCCCGGCGCGGCCGTTCCGTTTGCCGGTGGTCTTTGCTAAGGCCGAGGGCGTGACGCCAAGATCCGTCGAGGCCACGGCGTCGACGAAACTGGACTTGGCTCCGGAGACGACAGGCTCGATTCCGCAGGCTCAGACGGCCGAATTGCCCCACAGCCTGGATGACACAACGCACCACGCGATTGACCCCAGCGCCGCGCCGTTCGTCGGCAGCGGCTCGCACGCGGTGGCTGCCAAGACGTCCGCGGAGGCCGGTGACCAGATCGCGGCTGTCGAGACGTCCGACGATTTCATGAAACATCAGGACCGCCTGATTGACCGGGGCGCGCCGAAGGACCAGGACCGCCTGGCGCGGGCGGACAAGCCGGCAGCTTCCAAGCAGTCAGAGGCCGAAGCCGCGAATGTTCGGGCGCAGGCGATCAAGTCCGCTTCCGTGGCGCCGGACGTCGCAGGACCTGCTTCGGCCAATGGCGACCCGATCGCGGAGCTCGTGAGCGAAACCGCAGCCGAAACCGAGCCGGCAGATGCCGAGACGCTGGCCATGACGGCGGACACGCTGGAGCCGGAGGCACAGCAGCCGCTGTCCGTCTCGCTCTCGGTCCTTGGCATCAACGACCATCCGCCGCTGCCGCTCGAGCGCCCATCGGCGATGATGTCACGCCTGAAGGCCGGCGCCCGCGCCGCGGCCGTCGAGGCGGCCGACCCGATTTCTCAGGAGCCCTTGCGCATCCTCGTGACGCGCCGGACAACGCGCGACCGTACCGTCGACCTTCAGTACATCCTGTCCGACATGGGTTATCTCGAGCCGCAGAATTTCGATGGCACAAGGGGTCCCGCGACGATCCGCGCGCTCAAAGCCTTCCAGAAAGACAATGAGATGCCCGTCACCGGCGCATTCACCGACGACGTCTTCAAGAAGGTCTACGAAGTGGCCGGCAAGGAAGAGCCGGCTGAAGGGCAGCTCTTCGTTCGGCAGAAATTCGCCAGCGTGTTCTCGACGCCGGTCAGCTTCTCGAACCCGGACAAGCCGCTCGGCACGCATCTCTTCACGATCATGCATTTCGAGCCCGGCGCGACGCAGGCCGAGTGGACCGCCATCAGCCTGAATGACGAGGAGACGGCGGAAACGGTCCTCGACCGCATCGAGATTCCAGACGATGTGCGCCAGCGCATTTCCGAGCGCCTGACGCCGGGTTCCTCACTGATCGTGGCCGACACGGCCATCAACTCGGCGGCGCTGCCCAAGGGAGCGGACTTCCTGGTTTGGGATACGAGCAAGGGCGCCACGGTTCAGCGGGCGAGCACCTCGCCCAGCCGGCAGGTGCGCCAGCGCACAACGACGCGGCGTCCGAGCTATACGCGCGAACGCTCTCGCTCGCGCTATTCTTCGCGCCGCGCCAGCCCCCGCCGCGGTTTCTTCCAGTTCTAAGACCGAGCACGGTAGTGACGGCTACGGCGCGACGCAGGCCGTCCCCGGCCTCGGGCACGCCCGTTGGGCGTGAACTCATGATCTGCTTTGAAGGAAATTGGAGCGGGCGATGGGATTCGAACCCACGACCCCAACCTTGGCAAGGTTGTGCTCTACCCCTGAGCTACACCCGCACTCCAAACCACCGCGCGTCCTTGAAATTCAAGTCTGTGGGTGATCACTTGCCGCGAACTGGTCTTGTAGTCGACCGCGCGGGGGAAGTCTACTGACGGCCGCCGCGCCGCGACCAGACCCTGTTCAGCCCGGTGAGGGGCTCCCATTAAAGGAACCGGGCCGCAAACGCAATGGAATTAGCACGCGCCAAGCTCTTTGCGTATCTGGACACGCTTGGGATTCCGTCGACCACGATCGAACACGAGGCCCTGTTCACGGTCGAGCAGTCTCAGGCTCTGCGCGGCACGATTCCTGGCGCCCATACGAAGAACCTGTTCCTGCGCGACAAGGACAACCGGCTCGTCCTGGTCGTGGCGAAGGAGGACACGAAAGTCGATCTCAAGGCCCTGGCCAAGACGCTGGAGCTCGGCCGTTTCAGCTTTGGGAAGCCCGAGCAGATGAAAGCCGTGCTTGGGGTCGAGCCGGGGTCGGTAACGCCGCTGGCGCTGATGCACGCGGGCTCCAAGGACCTTGCCGCCGTGGTCCTGGTCGAGACCCTCATGGCGTTTGCGGAGGTGAACTGCCACCCCCTCGACAACCGCGCCACGACGCGGCTCGCGATCCCCGATCTGCTGCGCTTCATGCGGGCCTGCGGGCATGAGCCACGGATCCTGCCGCTTCAGTAGGACGGCACATCGCTGGGCGCGGGCAGATCCGCGGCGCCGCGGTTGCCAAATCGAACCGAACGGCCCATCTTTCGGGGCGAGCGAAACAATCCAAAAATGCCGCGCATGGCCGCGG
>JARRPE010000245.1:0-3501 GCA_037383205.1 Methyloceanibacter sp. | reverse complement strand
TCCTCATCCACGAGGCCATCGGCGATCAGCTCACCTGCATTTTCGTGGACCATGGACTGCTGCGTAAAGACGAAGCCAGCCAAGTCGTCGACCTGTTCCGCGGGCACTACAACATTCCGCTCGTGCATGTGGATGCGTCCGAGCGTTTCTTACGCGCGCTGGACGGCATCTCCGACCCGGAAGCCAAGCGCAAGATCATCGGCCGGCTCTTCATCGAGGTGTTCGAGGAGGAATCCGAGAAGCTCGAGGATGCGCAGTTCCTTGCGCAAGGCACGCTCTACCCGGACGTGATCGAAAGCGTCTCGGCGACGGGTGGCCCTTCCGTCACCATCAAGTCGCACCACAATGTGGGCGGCCTGCCAGAGACCATGAAGCTGAAGCTCATCGAGCCCTTGCGCATGCTGTTCAAGGACGAGGTGCGGGAACTCGGCCGCGAGCTCGGCCTGCCCGAGACCTTCGTCGGGCGGCATCCGTTCCCGGGGCCGGGGCTCGCCATCCGCATTCCCGGCGAGATCACGCAGGAGAAGCTGGGGATTCTGCGCGCCGCCGACGCCATCTATCTGGAAGAGATTCGCAATGCCGGCCTCTACGACACGATCTGGCAGGCCTTCGCCGTGCTGCTGCCCGTGCGCACCGTGGGCGTCATGGGCGATGCCCGCACCTACGATTTCGTCTGCGCGCTGCGCGCCGTCACCTCGACGGACGGGATGACGGCGGACTATTTCGACTTCTCCCACGATTTTCTGGGGCGCACCGCCACGCGCATCATCAACGAGGTGCGTGGCATCAACCGCGTCGTCTACGACATCACCTCGAAACCGCCCGGCACCATCGAGTGGGAGTGATCCCACTTAGCGGCGCGCATCACGCGGCGCTCATGAGGCGCTTGCCTGATCCGTGGGTGGCCCTTAATCCGTGGGGTGGCCGTTGCGCTTCAGACGCACGATGGCCGCATCGAGCGCCTGCAGGAAGGCCGAGCGGTCGGCCTTCGAGAACGGGCGGGGGCCGCCCGTGATCTCGCCCGCCGAGCGCAAATCGGTCATCAGATCGCGCATGGCCCGCGTCATGCCGATGGACGCGTCGGTGAAGGCTTTGCCGTTCGGCGCGATGGCCTCGGCCTTTGCCGTAACGGCGCGATGGGCGAGGGGCACGTCGTTTGTCACCACGATCACGCCGGGGCGGGCCCGCTCCGCGATCCAATCGTCGGCAACGTCGAGGCCCTGATCGACGATCACGCGCTCGATGTTCGGGTCCTTCGGCAGCATCATATAGGCGTTGGAAACGACGATGGTCTTGACCGCGTATCTTGCGGCGACCCGGAAAACCTCCTCTTTGACAGGACAGGCATCGGCATCGACGAGGATCAGGATAGGTTCGAGCATGGCCGGATGTTTAGCAGCCGCGCCCCCGCAACAGCAACGAGGCGCGCGGCAAGGGCCGCGTGGTCGATGACATTACGTCAAAGCCGCCCCGCACCATCGAGTGCGAGTAAGGACGCCAGTACTGCCCCCACGCCCTTCGTCCCTAAGCCATCTGATACCCAGGCGTGGACTTCATGAGGGCGCGTTCGTCCTCGGTCATCACCTCTTCGATGTTCTCGAACAGCGGCGTCGAGAGATAGCGCTCGCCGGTGTCGGGCAGCATGCAGAGGATGACGGCGCCGTCCTCCGCTTGCTCGGCGATCTGGTGGGCGATGGCGAAGGTGCCGCCGCCTGAGATGCCCGTCATGATGCCTTCCTGCGCCGCGAGTTTCCGCGACCATTCGATGGCCGTGGGACCTGCGACGGGAATGAGTTCGTCGTAATACTTCTCGTCGACGGCTTCCTGCAGCACGAGGGGAATGAAGTCGGGCGTCCAGCCCTGGATGGGGTGCGGCTCGAAGGCGGGATGGCTGACGTCCGGCGCGCCGTCGGGCTCCCGTTCCTGGGGGATGCCGCTGCCGAGGAGCTGCGCGTTGGCCGGCTCGCTCAAGATGATCTTCGTGTCGGGGCGTTCTTTCCGCAGCACACGGCCGATACCGGTTACCGTGCCGCCCGTGCCGTAGCCGCTGACGACATAGTCGAGCCGGTCGCCGTCGAAATCGGCGACGATCTCCCGCGCCGTCGTGTTCTCGTGGATGAGCGCGTTGTCGGGCGTCTCGAACTGATGGGCGAGGAACCAGCCGTGTTCCTTGGCGAGCTCAACGGCCTTTTGATACATGCCGAAGCCTTTGAGCTCTTTCGGTGTCAGGACGACCTTGGCGCCGAGAAAGCGCATGAGCTTGCGCCGCTCGATGGAGAAGCTCTCTGCCATGGTGACCACCAGCGGATAGCCCTTGGCGGCGCAGACCATGGCGAGGCCGATGCCGGTGTTGCCGCTCGTGGCCTCGACTATCGTTTCACCGGGCTTCAGGTCGCCGCGTTTCTCGGCTTCCTCGATGATGCTGATCGCGAGGCGGTCTTTGACAGAAGCCGCCGGGTTGAAGAATTCGGCTTTGACGTAGAGGCGCACATTGTCCGGCGCCAGGCGCTTCACCCGGATGCAGGGCGTGTTGCCGATCGTGTCAACGATGCTCTCGTAGAGTTTTCCTTGTCCCGTCGTCGTTCGTGAGGTCATCGTTCCGTCCTCTGTATCGGTCTTGGTGTGCTTGCCGGGCGTCGACCGCGCCATGTTAGGGCGATTGGTCCCGCTTGAGTAGGTCGGCTGCACCTGTTGTATTGGTTTGAGTGCGCCAGCAGGCCCGACCGAGCGGGAGAGCTCAGATAAGAAGGCGGTAGGCATGACGGGGAGAAATATCCCGGGCGGCGTGGCTCACCACCTGCCGGCGGATTTCCGCAAGGCGCTGCTCGCCGACAGCGCCGGCCTTGCTGCTGGCCGGCCTGACCGCACCGTTGAGGCAGGCCCCCCTGCGGTTCTGACCCCGCGGGCCCAGCAAACGTCCGGTTCACGGGCGATTAACCCCGCCGCTCTAACGTCGCAAAGTGAGGTATACTACGTGAATGGACCCGCCTTGCGTGTGTCCGCGTCCAGGCTTCGGCCGGGCCGGGCTCATCTCAGGCGGTCCGGACTGCGCGATTTGAGGGAGCCTGTCTCGTGCGAGGGACAAATCGGGTGACAAGCGGTTTTTGCGTCCCGGCCTTTGGCCTGGCGGCGCTTCTGCTCGCCGCCGGCCTCGCTACCGGCCTTTCCGTCAGTCCCGCTGCCGCCGAGCAGCTTCCCTGGCTTGCCGCGCCGCCGCAAGGCTCGCCACAGGCCGTCACGATCGTGCCCAAGACACGTGTCGTTCCGGGGTCCCGCTACGTGCCGGACGTTCAGGCGCCGCCACCCCACGCGGCACCGGCGCCTCAGGCCATGCCCGCACCGCAATACGCGCCTGCCGCAATTGCACCGTCGCCGGTGATGCCCGTCCCGAACGCGCCCATCCAACAAGCCGCGCCAGCCTATCAGGCCGCGCCAACCTATCAGGCTGCGCCGCCCGCACTGCTCGCGCCGGCGATGCGGCCCGCGCTCGCGCCGCAGCCG
>JARRPE010000244.1:0-3070 GCA_037383205.1 Methyloceanibacter sp. | reverse complement strand
TGAGTTCATCGTCGATCTTCTCGGGCATCACGACGTTCAGCTTCACAACCTGATCGCCCTTGCCATTGACGCCGCGCCCCTTCAGCCGGAGCGTTTGGCCGGAATTCGCGCCCGCGGGCACCGTCATGGCGACCTTGCCGCCGATCGTCGGAATCTGCACTTTGCCGCCGAGCACCGCCTCGTCGAGGCTGATCGGCAATTCGACGACGATGTCGTTGCCGTCACGCTTGAAGACGGGGTGTGGCCTCACGCCGACCTCGACCAGCGCGTCGCCCGGCGGCCCTTCGCCGAGCCCCGGATGCCCCTTGCCCTTGAGCCGCAGCACCTGACCCTCGTTGACGCCCGGTGGGATGGTGACGTCGAGCGTGCTGCCGTCGGGAAACGTGATGCGGGTCTTGGTGCCGTTGACCGCATCGAGGAACGGAATGTCGAGGTGATACTGCGCGTCTTGGCCCGGCATCGAGAAACGCGCACCGCCGCGCTGACCGCGACCGCCCGTTCCGGCGCCACGCATACCGCCGAACATATCGCCAAAGAGGTCGCTGAAATCGCCCATGTCTTCGTAGCCGGCCGAGGAGTGGTACCGTGCCCCGCCCGGACCGCCCGCATACTCACGGTAATAGCGCGCCTCGGGCCGTTCCTGCCCGCTCGCATCGATCTCGCCACGGTCGTACTTCCCGCGCTGCTCCTCGTCTTTGAGGATGGAATAGGCGTGGGAGATTCCCTTGAACTTCTCTTCCGCGACCTTGTCGCCGGGATTGAGATCAGGGTGCAGTTTCTTGGCGAGCTTGCGGTACGCCTTGGTGATTTCATCGGCGCTCGCGGTCTTTGCGACGCCTAGAACGGAGTAGAGATCCTCTGCCATCGTTATCTCAAGTCTGAATTTCGGTCGGAGCCGGTCTTAGGGCTCAAATGGTGCGGGCATGATGAGATTGAAGAGATCGAGAACGCCCAGGTCCGGGCAATTTTCCCGTTGCTCCCAAAGATTTGGGGACTGCTCCGTCGTTCGGCAACCTTAAGGATAGCGGCCATGGGACCCTGTCAGCTGGCGGCGAGTTGAAACGGCGTGCCCATGCGAATCTCCGGCTCGCAGTCCAGGAGATTGGCGAGGGTCTTGAAACGACGGCCCACGCGTTCGCCTTCGAGATCGTCATAAGGCTCGGGCAACGTCCAGATCAGCTTGTCGCCCTCATAAGCGAGCGGCGTGTGCGGCAGCACGCCGGGCATGGCCGCGGAGACCATATGAGCGGCCCGGAAAGCAGCGCCCAGTATCTTCGCGCGTTTGAGCGAATCCTTGTCGACCAACTCGACCAGCCCCTGGCTGAGCTCGTCGCTGACCACCCCTTCGTTGCGGTAGTAAGAGGTCAGGGCCAGAAAGGCCCGTCCGGGATGATCGACGCCGATGAGATCGCCATTGGTGATGAGGTTGAGGCTCTGAGCGCCGCGATAATCCGGGTGCGCGCGCCAGCCGATATCCGACAAAAGGCACGCGGCGTGGCGCAGGCGAGTCTGCTCCGGTGTCTCGACCGGCCCCGGCACACGGAAAAGACCGTCGGTCCACGCCAGCAATTCGTTGGCGTTCTCCACCGACCGGGCGCGCTGCTCGGCAAGCGTATGGCAAGCTTCGATAAGCGGATCCTTGGCGCGCTCCTCAGCGCTCAAGAGGCTGTACAGCAAACCCTCGCGGATACCGAACACCGACGTCACGATGGACCGCGGCTTCATCTGCTTGATCAGCCGTTCGAGCACCAGCGCACCGTATGGCAGGGTCTCGCGGCGGGCGCTGGACACGTCCCGCAGTCCGGGCATGTCATCGGCAAGGTCGCCTTGCAGTCCGCCAACAAATTTCAGCGCATCCTGCGCATCGATCCGGTAGTTGTGCATCACGCGCAACGGATAGTCCGTCTGGGCCATATGCAGCCGCGCGATGGCCCGCCAAGTCCCGCCGATGGAGTAGAAGTCGCGGCCCCGGCCCTTCTCGAGCCAGCTGACCTTCGAAAACTCCGAATCGATGACCTCGCGCGCTTTCTTCAGGTTCCCGCCCGACACATCGATCAGACGCAGCCCCCCAAGCGGCAGGGTGAGCGCGTCGGACAGACGTCCGCCCCGGACATCGACGAGTTCGAGGCTGCCGCCACCGAGATCGCCCACGAATCCATCGGCCGCATAGATACCGGAGACAACGCCGAGCGCAGCGAGCTCGGCTTCCATCGTGCCGGACAGCACGGTGATTTTGTGCCCCAGGACTGCCTGGGCTTTGGCGATGAAGTCCGGACCGTTCTCCGCTTCGCGCGCCGCGGCGGTGGCGATCACCTCGGTCCGATGGACGTGAAGCTGCGCGATCAGCGCGCGGAATCGCCGGAGCGCCCGGAGCGCCCGTGCGACACCGGCAGGCTCCAGGTTCCCGGTGCTCGCGACCGTCCGGCCCAGCCCGCAAAGGACCTTCTCGTTGAAGAGAGGCGCAGGCGCATGGGTGGCACTGTCGTAGACAATCAGCCGCACCGAGTTGGAGCCGATATCGACTACCGCGACCGGCGCCCGTTTCTTCCTCCCAGCCATGGCGAGAGACTAGAGGTTCTCGTCGACCCGCGTAAAGCGCGGAGGCATGTTTTCCGGTAGAGAAGTGCCCCGTCCCGATAGGCTGGGGTTGGTCATGAAGTAGTTCTGCGCGCTGAAGGGCTCCTCCTCTCTCTCCGGATGGATGCGGATGGAGTTCCCATCCGGCAGAACGCGCCAGCTTTGAAGGTTGTCCTTCAGATTGGCCACCATGATCTGATCCAGGATCTGCTCGTGTACCGTCGGATTCTTGATGGGCGTCATCGCCTCGACCCGACGGTTGAGATTGCGGGGCATCATGTCGGCGGAACTAATATAGACCGCCGCCTTCCTATGCGGCAGGCCGTGCCCGGCCCCGAAACAATAGATGCGCGAGTGCTCCAGGAAGCGCCCGACAATGCTCTTCACGTTGATGTTCTCCGACAGCCCAGGCACGCCCGGCCGCAGACAGCAGATGCCCCGGCAAACGAGATCGATCTCCACGCCGGCCTGACTTGCCTCGTAGAGCGCATCG
>JARRPE010000243.1:0-3072 GCA_037383205.1 Methyloceanibacter sp. | reverse complement strand
CTCCGACTGGCCCGCGGTCCGGCTCTTTGCGGCATTGAGGCTCGCCCTTAAGGACTCCTCGCGCGCCGCGGCGATCTGCGCCTGATTCTCAAGGCTTTGGACCACCTTTTGCGCTTCGGTGCGGATCTGAGCCCGGACGTCGGCGAGCTCCGACCGCAGTTGTTGAATGCGCGGGTGTGAGGGCAGCAGCGTCGCCGACAGCTCCGCGAGCTGACGCTGCACCAGCACCCGCTGCTCGATCAGGTTGATCACGAGCTGCGAGTTCAGCACCTCGGGAGTTGCGTCGATATCGCCGCTGGTCGACAGCATCTTCTTGATCAGCTGGGCGCGGGCCTGCGCTTCCGATTCCTGGGCTTCGGCCAGAATGAGCTGGCTATTGAGTTCCGACAGCTGCTGCGCGTTCAGCGTGACGTTGTTGCTGCCGGAATACAGTCCTTCGGAAGCCTTGAACGTTTCCACCGCTGCCTCGGATTCGGCAGTCGCCTTCCGCAGGGCCTTGATCTGTGCGTCGAGCCAAGCCGTCGCATCCTTGGTCTGCGCGATCTTCTCGTCGCGTTGCCAGCCAATATAGACGTCGGCCAGCTTGTTGGCGATCTCAGCGGCGAGCTTGGGATCACCGGATGTATATTCGATCGCGATCACGGACGAATTCGACAGCTGATAGACTTCGAGGTTTTTGGCGATCGTGTTGGCGGCCCGCTCCTCCGGCGACTCCCGCAATGAGGCGCCGATGCCGATGGCGCCGAGCAACCGGTGGATCAGCGTACCGCCGGCATCGCGTGCAAAGGCGGAATTCTGGGTAAGGTCGAGATCTTTTACGACTTGCAGAATGAGATCGCGGGAATTCAGGACCTGGACCTGGCTCTGCACGGCCTGTTCGTCCAGCGTCGTCCGATAACTCACCGCCGACTCTTCGGTCGTCGGGCGCGTGAACGCCGTCTCTTCATTCTGGACAAGGATGCGCGCCTCGGATGTGTAGAGCGGCCTCATCATCGACAAGGCGATGAAAGTGACCACCCCTGCAAGGAGCGACAGCGCGATGATGCGCCCCTTGGCGCGCCATAGCGCAGTTCCAAGGCTTCTAAGGTCGATGTCGTCGGCCGGCGGCGCGCTCGCGGAATTCGTCACTGTTCCAGACTCGTTCTCTGAATCAATAAATCATTAGCAATAAGCCCAGATTGCCGTAACCAAAGCTTTAAGCGCCCCATCGCTCCAGCACGGCCCGGCTCCGAGCGCACCGATTGTTGCCCAAACCATAATGGCACGGCAAATCAGCATTTATTAACCATGCCGGGGGTAGCTTCGGGGTCGATCGATGCCCTGTTTGGGTGTCGTCCGACGATGTCCTGGAGCCGCTTGATGACCACGTGCCGTATCACGGTCAGCGCCAAAATTCTCAGCCTGTTGCTCGCGCTTCTCGCGTGCGGCCTGTCGGGCTGCAATCGCGCCGCTATTCCGGGCCTCGGCACGCCGGATCTGGCTCTTTAAACGCCTGCGCCCCTACCCGGTCCGGGCCGGCTCTTTCCGCCAGGCGCGGGCCGCGCGCCGCCCGGCGTTCCCGTCGTGCCCCACGCCAACTACACCCTCGATGCGGGTGACCGCGTCCGCATCATCGTGTTCGGCCAGGAGAACCTCTCGAACGTCTACACGGTCAGCGCCTCCGGCACCGTGTCGGTTCCTCTGATCGGACAGGTCCGCGCGCGCGGCCTCACCGCTTCGGAGCTTGCGCGCCAGGTCGCGAGCCGGCTGCGCAGCCAATACATCAAGGACCCCAAGGTCACCGCCGAGGTCATCACCTACCGGCCCTTCTACATTCTCGGCGAGGTCACGCGGCCCGGCCAATATCCCTTCGCGTCGGGACTCACCGTCGAAAACGCCGTCGCCATCGCCGAAGGCTATACGCCGCGCGCCAAGCAGCGTTTCGTGCGCCTGACCCGCAAGTTCGACGGCGTCATGTCCACCGTCATGGTCCCCACCGACTACCCCGTCCAGCCGGGCGACACTATTTACGTCCTGCAGCGCCTGTTCTAAAGCTCAGAGGGAGATCGGCACTCTCCTCAAGGCCTCCGTTTCCTGTGAGCTCGAATTTCCGAATTCTGCATTGTTTGCGTGCGCCGGTTGGCGGACTCTTTCGCCATGTGCACGACCTTGCGCTTGGACAGGCCGAACTCGGCGCGGACGTGGGAATTGTCTGCGATTCCACCACCGGCGACGCGGACACCGATGTGGCGCTGAGCCGGCTCGAGGATAGCTGCGGCCTGGGCGTCACGCGGATCCCGATGGCGCGGAGTCTTCATCTCAGCGATTGGCGCGTGTACCGGCGAATTGCCAAGATCGCCCGCAAGGCGGAGGTCGATGTCCTTCACGGCCATGGGGCGAAAGGCGGCGCCTATGCGCGCCTGGCCGGAAAAAAGCTTCGCAAGAAGAATACGAAGGTCGTCTACACGCCCCATGGCGGCGTCATTCACTATGCGCCGTCGTCCTTTTCCGGAAAGCTCTACTTCAGCCTCGAGCGCAAGCTCATGCCGCTGACCGACGGCTTCATTTTCGAAAGCATGTATGCCGGGAACCGCTATGCGGAGCTGGTCGGCCGGCCCGAATGTCCCGCACGGGTGATCTATAACGGGCTAAACCGCCACGAGTTCTACGAGTCGTTGCTTGCCGACGATGCGGTCGACTTCGTGTTTGTGGGCGAACTGCGCAAGCTCAAGGGCGTTGACGTTTTCCTGGAAGCGCTGGCTCAGCAGCAGAGCGTTTTTCCGGGCCGAGCCATCATCGTGGGATCGGGACCGGACGAAAAGTATTTCAAGCGGCTCGCGCGCCGGTTGGGGCTATCGCGGCAGGTCACCTTCTCGGGGCCGCAGCCCGCCCGGACGGCCTTCGTTCGTGCCCGCTGCGTCGTCGTTCCGTCTCGCGCCGAATCGCTGCCCTACATTCTGCTGGAGGCGGCCGCCGCGCAGATGCCCATCATCGCCACCAAGGTCGGCGGCATCCCGGAAATCATGGGCGACATCCCCGTCCCGCTGGTTCCGCCCGGTGACGTCGATGCGCTCGCTGGCCAGTTGCGCAGCT
>JARRPE010000242.1:0-3113 GCA_037383205.1 Methyloceanibacter sp. | reverse complement strand
TGGCCGCCGACTACATGACGGAGACGCAGCGCACGCTCGAGGCGCTGCGACGGCGGCTCGTGAAGAAATACAAGCTCGACGCCGACACGGACACCGCGACGCTGCACGAGTTTCTGAACGGCCGATTCGCGGTCGACCTGCACAACGGTGAGCTGGCCTCCGTGCTGGACCATTACCAGGGGGAGCGGGAATCCGTTCTACGCTTCATTGACCAAAGACGGCTCTTCCCCGTACCGGATGACCAGGACATGGTCATCCGGCTGACGCCAGGCTTCCTGCAGCCCGTGATTCCCGCGGGCGCGATGTGGCCGCCGCTGGCCCTAAGAGAGGGCACGGCGAAGAGCATGGTGTACCTGACGGTGAAGGAAGACGAGCTGGAAGAGCACACCCGCCTGGGCATCTGCATGATGATGATCCACGAAGGCATTCCCGGCCATCACCTGCAGTTCGCCTCGGCGGTGCAGCAGAATTCGCTGGTCCGCAGAATATTCGACGCCAACGAGCATGCCGAAGGGTGGACCACCATGCTCGAGGACTACATGCTGGATGCGGGCTGTGTCGACAGCGAGATCGAGGATGAAGTCCGGTTCGTGACCAAGCGTGATATCTCCCGCCTGGTGGCCCGGGAGGGCATCGACCTGTATTTCATGACCGGCGACAGCCGCTACCTGAATGTGGGCCTAGACCTGGAGTTCGACTCCGCCGATCCGTTCGAGAACGCCGCCCGACTGCTGAAGACCGCAACCGGCTTCACGGACGGGCGCGTCCAGGCTGAGCTCAACTGGTACTCGACGGAACAGGGCTATCCGCTGAGCTATCTCACCGGCAACCGCATGGTCTGGGAACTGAAGGCAGACCTGCAGAACGCCAACCCGAAGCGTCTTAGCAGCGTCGACCTCGACCGGGAGTTTCACCGCATTTACCTGCAGTCGGGCTGCATGCCGGTGGCCAGCCTGCGTGAGGTGTTCCGGCATGAAGGGTTCCTTTGACCTGACGGGAAGACCGTACCGCGCTGATTCGATCCTGGGGCACATCGCGATCTCCTGTTTTCGCGCAGCACGGTGCATCGGATCTTCAAGCCCCCGGCGGCGTCCCGGATCGGCAAAAAGCGGTCCGATCTGGTCCGATGACGTCCAAGGGGAAGCGCGCGGCGACAGCGTCGATTTCATCGAGCTTTTCGACAACGTCAAACACAATGGCAAGGGGATAAGGGTGCCAGCGTCACCCCTTCGGCGTGTACCAGATAGGTGACGTGTAAGCGCGCTCTTGGATCGAGGCCGGAACGTCGTCGGGCAATTGGACACCGAAGATCTTCGCGTCATAGGTGGTCCAGCGCGGCGTCGGAATTTCGAGGACGCGCACGTAGTAGAAGGCGCGTTGGGAGGGATCGAAGTCCGGGTCTTTCCAGTAGGCTTGGAGGAACGGCGAACCGATAGAGTTGTCATAGCTCGCCGCTTCGACATCAACCGTGTTGCCGACCGGCGGCAGCTTGCCGTCCGGGCCGGCCTTTCGGTCGTCCGACCAGGCAACATCGTAGACCTTCTCGTGCGTCTCGCCGGACGCATCTATCCAGCCCTTGATGACTTGCACCCGATCGAGGTTTGCGCCTGCCGGATCGCGCAGTGCGCGAACGAGAAACGTCGGCACCTTGCCATCCGGCGCCTCTACCAAGTCGCCGCCCATGGGCACGCCGTTGTCATAGCCGTGTTTGGCGAACTCCGAACGTGTCAGGTCGTCCTCGGCGAATTCCCAGCCGCCGAAGACCCTCACACGCATGCGCGTGCCGGTGGTGGCGAACACCTCTTTCCGTGCCATGGCATCCCACAGCGCCTCGCGCGTGTTCTCTCGGGCCCATACCGCCGCCAGGCCCGAAGAGCCGATCATGCGCGCATAGATCTGATGACCCTCTGGCGCGGGACGTCCGGCGATCACTTCGTCGAACCGGATCGGATCGGCCGAAGGCTCCAACAGGGTCACCTTGCCAAAGTAATTGTCTTCCTCAGCCGTGGAGAGGGCCGTGTGCGAGTCGGTGGACCCGACGACGCCGAATTTGAACGGGTTCACACCGAGCTCTTTTTCGTAGGCCATGCCCCGCTTCCACGCCTCGCGGGCATATTCTTTCGGAAGCATGTCGTCGGTGTGCAGTCCGGGACCGAAACTCGCCTTATCCCAAGTCTCGAAGTCGGCAAATTCGTCGTTCGGCGAGAGCGTCGGATGAGTTTCACCGTCCCCCTTCATCTGGGTAATCTCGTAGAGCGGCTCCCATTTCTGGCGCCGTTCGGCATAGCCGCTGTCAAGCGGCTTCCCGGTGAAGGTCACATCGTCGAACATCAAGCCGAGTGAGAGATTGCCGTTGTGTGGGATGGCGAGCAGTTTTCCGCCCGTGTTCTGCTCGTAATCCTCCATCCACTGCCACAGATCCTCGGCGTCGAAGCTGTCATACTGCGAGAAGGGAACGATCGTATCGGCCTTGTCCTTGCCGTCTCTGAAGATGATGTTGCGGTGCAAGTTGTTGCCGTCGGGCATCGAGGTCCACTCGTAGCCGATGAAGGCGGTAAAAAGGCCAGGCTGATTGTACTTCTCTGCAGCCTCCGTCTCCCGTTCCCACATGGTCTTCTTAAGCTCGGTCATCTCGGCGAGGGGGTCTTCGCGCTTGGCGTTCTGGGCCATCCAGTTCTCGTAGGCTTTGAGGGCGCCCTCTTGTCCCGACTTGACGAGGTCGTGCTCCATCTTGCCCCACTCGTTCTTGAGCAATTCGGGGTCCGATTCCTCAATGGCGGGTGCCAGCCCGAGGTTCTCGGAGTGGTCGGTAACCACGAGGAAGTCGAGGGGCCGACGCAGTCGTGCGGGCACGCCAGTACTGGACGTCACAGTCTCCCCACGGGCGAAGCGGTAGGCATCCTCCGGGCCGAGCTTGGCGCCGACCATGCCTGCGTCGGTTGAGTAGGCCGTGTGCAGATGGGTATCGCCGAAGAACACCTGGTTAGGAAAGTTCTGCTCCGGATAGGGCGAATATTTGATCTGCGCCTCGGTCGGAGACTGAAGCGGCACGGTGCTGTAAACGTCGGAGTCCTGCGCCTGCGCTGCCGCGGCAAGCGCGAGGCACGTCACAG
>JARRPE010000241.1:0-3117 GCA_037383205.1 Methyloceanibacter sp. | reverse complement strand
TGGCTCAAGGCCTCCGATGTGCGTCGGGTTTCCAGCGATCTCATTTCCATGAGTTATGCGCAGCGTATCGCGGAGCCCTGCATTGGTCAGGAGCGGGCGGATCTCGTTCTGGCGGGCTGTGCGATTCTCGAGGCTTTGCTGCGGACCTGGCCGTGCCAGCGTCTGCGGGTGGCCGACAGGGGGTTGCGCGAAGGCATCCTCACGACGCTCATGGCCGAGGACGGGCATGACCGCAAAACGCCGCGCCGCCGGCGCCGGAAGGGGCGAGGGCGCGGGCGAGGCGCCAAAGCCAAGTCAGCTGAAAATTAGGCCGGCCAACAACTGAGAATTCAGCCGCTAGTCTTCCGGCCTGAGTTCGGGCTGTTTGTCCGGTTCGCCGAGTTCGTGAGCCCGGCGGGAGAGGCTTGCGCCTGCATCCTTCGGCAGGCGCATGAAGATCAGCGCCGAACTTGCGCAGATCGCGCCGACGATCAGAAACGCCATGGTGAAATCGCTTGCTAGGACCTCGTGGTCCGCGCGGCCCGCGCGTTGCATCTCGAGCACGAGCGCGCCGACCGCGACGCCGGCCGATATGGATATTTGTTGAGAGACGGAGGCGAAGCTCGTCGCCTTGCTCATCTCGTGCTCATCGATATCGGCGTAGGCGATCGTGTTGATGGCGGTGAACTCCAAGGAGCGGAAAAAGCCGCCGAGGAGCAGCGTGGCAAGGATCACTACCTGGAGCGTGGCCTCGGTAAATAGAGCGCACACCATGATGAAGGACGCCGCGATCAGCGCGTTCCAAACAAGGATGGGCCTGTAGCCGAACTGGCGCAGGATGGGAGCTGCCGTGGTCTTCATGACGACGGCGCCGACGGCAATCGCAAAGGTGAGGAGGCCCGACTCCAACGGGGTCATGCCGAAGCCGAGCTGAAAGTATAGCGGCAAGAGGAAGGGCGTCGCCCCGACGCCGATCCGGAACAGGAAACCACCGGCGATGTTCGCAAAGAAGGTGGGAATCTTGAGCAGGCGCAGGTCGAGCAGCGGCGCGGGGATTCTCGAGGCATGGCGTACATAGAGGACGCACGAAAGAGTCCCCACCGCCAGAAGACTGACCACAAACCAGCCGGGAAACAGCGGCTGACCGGCAATGGTGAACCCGAATGCGAGCCCCGCGAGGCCGATGCCGGAAAGGAAGAATCCTTTGACGTCGAGCGGGGGGACCTTCTCTTCCTTGAAATTCTCGATGAAACGCGTGGCAAGATAAATGCCGAGCAGCCCGACCGGGATGTTGATCCAGAAGATCCAGCGCCAGGAGAACACGGTGGTGATGAAGCCGCCCAGCGGCGGCCCGATCACCGGTCCCATGAGCGCGGGCACGGTGAGCCAGGCAAGCGCGGAAATGAGTTCGGACTTCGGAACGGTGCGCAGGATCACCAGCCGGCCGACAGGCACCATCATGGCCCCGCCGATGCCTTGCACGATTCGAAAGAGAACGAAGTCCAGCAGCGACGTGGCGAAGCCGCAGGCCGCCGAACCGAGCGTGAAGACGACGATCGCCGCGCGAAACACCGTTCGCGCGCCGAAGCGGTCTGCCATCCAGCCGCTGATTGGTATAAAGACCGCAAGCGACAGCAGGTACGATGTGACCGCCAGCTTCAGCGCAATCGGATCTTCGCCGAGATCGGCTGCGATCGCGGGCAGCGACGTGGCGATGATGGTCGAGTCCATGGTTTCCATGAACAGAGCGACCGCAACGATCAAGGTAATGAAGTAGCGGGGCATAAGGCAGGTGTTAAAAGAGTGGTGGGCACGACATGCGCTCCCCTGCCTAATCGGTCAAGAGCGTGCGGCGATAGGGCCGGCAGGCTGGTCGTAACGCGCGGGCGGCTATAGAAACGGGCGGCAACAAAAGCAGGCGACATGGCGAGAGGCGGAAAAAGCGGACCGAAAGACGGCACGGGCCGGCGCGGGCTGACGGTGCGCGTCAAGACCGCGAAGGGGCGTAAGCTTGCCTCGACGCGCTGGCTTCAACGACAGTTG
This sequence comes from Methyloceanibacter sp., assembly GCA_037383205.1. GTDB lineage: Bacteria > Pseudomonadota > Alphaproteobacteria > Rhizobiales > Methyloligellaceae > Methyloceanibacter. Next base: position 1,095 of record JARRPE010000241.1, on the reverse strand, counting down.
AACGACCCGTATGTGGATGAGGCGAAGCGCCAGGGGTATCGCAGCCGCGCCGCCTTCAAGCTTTTGGAGATGGACGACAAATACCGCCTGCTCAAGCCGGGCGGCGTTATCGTCGATCTCGGCGCGGCGCCGGGCGGGTGGAGTCAGGTTGCCGTAGCCCGCGTCAAGGCCGATGCGGGCAGCGGCCGCATCATTGCCGCGGATATCAACGAGATCGAGCCCGTGCCCGGGGCGGAATTCATGCAGCTCGACGTCACCGACGCGGAGGCCGGCGAGGCGATCCGCGATGCGCTGGGCGGGGCGCGCGTCGACGTGGTGATGTCGGACATGGCCGCCTCGTCGACGGGGCACCGGCAGACGGATCATCTTCGTGTCGTCGCGCTGGCGGAGGCCGCGCTCGACATCGCCGAAGACGTGCTCAAGCCGGGCGGCGCCTATCTCGCAAAAGTCCTGCAGGGCGGGGCGAGCGGCGATCTGCTGACCCGGCTGCGCCAGAACTTCGCCAAGGTCGCCCATGTGAAGCCGAAGGCCAGCCGGCAGGACTCTTCGGAAGTCTATGTGCTGGCCTCGGGCTATCGAGGGCCGGGCAGCGAAGAGGCATCTGAGTAATTGCGCAGGCCTTGGCCCCAGTTCACGCGACTGTGCTGTCCTGTGTGCTGCGGCGCGCGATACAGTCTTGATAGGGTGCCCCACGACCTGACGGCATTGGGGCTGGCGGCGAAATCCGGAGAGAAGCGATGAATAACGAGGTGGTGAAGGAGTACTACGGCAAGGTTCTGAAGGGCTCCGAGGACCTGCAGACCAGTGCCTGCTGTGACGCCGGGGAGATGCCGCGCTATCTCACCCAACTGATCGCCAACGTTCATGACGAGGTCGTCGCCCGCTATTACGGCTGCGGGCTCTGCATCCCGACCGCGCTCCAGAACTGCAACGTCCTGGACCTCGGCTGCGGCACGGGCCGCGACGTCTACATCCTCTCGCAACTGGTTGGCGAGGGCGGCTCCGTGACGGGCGTGGACATGACCGCCGAACAGCTGGCGACCGCTGACGCCCATCGAGACTGGCATGCGAACAAGTTCGGCTACGCCAAGTCCA
>JARRPE010000240.1:0-3118 GCA_037383205.1 Methyloceanibacter sp. | reverse complement strand
AACACGACTGGCCGGTACTTTAGCTTGCCGCGCACGCGCCCCATGGCGGTTGCGAGGATGCGTCTGTGGTCGAGCGCCATGGGCCGGCCGAGTTCGGGCAGGTCGCCCCAGCGGTTCGCCGCCGAGCGCCCGTCGCGCCGCGCCTCCTCGACGAGTCCGGCCTCGTAAAGGAGCTCGTAGCGTTCGAGCACCTTCTCCTCGTCCCAGCCGCCGCCGATGCCGAACCCGATCTTGAGGCGCTCGGGTCGCCTCAGAGGCCTCGCCGGCTCGCCGGGCGAGGGCGGCCGCTCCGCCCATTCCTTGAGACGCGGTTCGATCTCCTCGGTGAGAATCTGGGGCTTGCCGTCGCGCCAATCCTCCCAGGGGAAATAGGTGTACCAAGGCGACCAATGGGCCCCGCGCATCTCCGCGGGCGTGCCGCGGGTCAAGGCGAGGTAGCCGACCGACAGTGTGTGGGCGCCGCCGGGTTCCGCATGCCGCCCCCGGTCTCCAAACGTGTAGAGCTGTTCGACGTAGCCGAGCTCGATGCCCGTCTGCCGTTCCACCCATTCGCGCAGTCCGATCTCGAGCGTGCGATGGGCGCGTGGCGCAAACGGCCCGAACGGGAGGGCGTCGCACGATTCCTCGCCCGCCAAGCCGGTACGCGCCACCAAGATGTGTGGCTGCTGGTCCTGGACCATGACGATTGCCGCGTTAAGGCCGAGTTCGATTTGCGGGTTGTTCGCGGACAGATCGCCGTCCGAGTAGGTTTCAGCCGCCGCGTTATGGCGCCGCCCGCTAGCCATGGCTTAAGCCGCGTGTTTTGCGGGCAGCGAAAAGACTTTGCCTTCTTCGGCCAGCAGGCCGCGCCCGATATGCTCCACGGCCGCACTCATGCGGCCGCTGCGGCCAAGGACGGTGTCCCCGATGGAGACGATCCGCCGGTTGGGATAGGCGGTGGGGGAAGCGCGGCGCAAGGCGCGCGCCAAGGAATGCTCGTCCGCGTTCGGATTGAGGGCGCAGAGCGCGACAAAGGCGCCTGCCGTAGACCTGCTGATGCCAGCCCAGCAGTGAATCAGCAGCGGCGCTTTCTGATCCCAGTCGATGGCGAACTCGATGAGCTTGGCGACATGGTCCTCACTCGGGACGACCAGGCCTTCGCGCGGTTCAGCGATATCGTTCATGGCCAGGCGCAAGTGCCGCTCGTGACCGATGGTTTCGGGGGTTTCGATCAGAGTCTCGCCGTTGATCAGCGTCACCAAATGGCTCACACGCGCCGTCGCGACGGTGGCCTGGACGTGGCTCAAGGGACAGACAAGGACGGTATCCGGGGCCATCGTCTCCGGGTCCACGAGGTGATCACTATCGAACGTCAGCGTATCCATGAGCCTCTCTACTGTATCGATTCGGCTGCCGTCTGTACGTTATTCATCTGGCAAGCTCGTGAAACCGTTTCAAGAACCTTTGCTCCCCTTCTGACGCCGGAACAGGGCGCAACCCGGTCAGAGTCGTGACAAGACGGGGGCTTAGGCCCTTTGGCTGGCCAAAAAACTTTCGGGCCTCCGCCTGCGAGAAGCCCGCAAGACCCACGGCCTCGTAATAGGCGGCGATCCTGTCGGCGCGCTTTATCAGCTGGTTGGTGTCGTCGGAAAGTTCGGTCGGCAGCCCGAAACGGACATGGATTGCCGCCAGAAGCCGCGATTCGAAGACGCGGTAGTCGAGCGACAGGGCGGCCTTGAACGGGCTGATCAGGTCCCCGATGACATATTCAGGCGCGTCGTGGAGAAGTGCGGCAAGCTGATGCGCGGCCGGTTCCGATGGCGAAAGGTCCCGTACGATCGCCTCTACGATCAGGCTGTGTTCGGCCACCGAAAACGTGTGGTCGCCTCGCGTCTGACCGTTCCAGCGCGCGACGCGCGCGAGCCCGTGCGCAATGTCCTCGATCTCGATGTCGAGCGGCGAGGGGTCGAGTAGATCCAATCGCCGACCGCTGAGCATGCGCTGCCAAGCGCGCGGCGTTTGCGTTTTTGGTGCGGTGCTCAAGTCTGTCTCTTCATGGTTCGGCGCGACACTGCTCGCAACGAGGTGAGTGAGTCAAACACGTCCTGCCGAGTGCGCGCCGTGTAACGGACGGGGACGGATCAAAAAAGACATGGACGCTGCAACGCCTGGATGCCAATCATAACGGTCTCGCGAATATTTAGAGGAACGACCAAGAACGATTGGGAGAACGCGACATGGCGAAGTTGCCGAGATTCTCGCTCAGCTACAACGACAAGAATAAGAAGTGGGAGCTGAAGCGTGAGGGTTCTGGAGAAGTCGTAAAACGATTCAAGACCAAGGCCGACGCGATCAAAGGCGGCGTGTTGGAGCGGGCCGTGAAGAAAATGGGCTCAGTACGCATCAGAAAACGCGACGGCAAGATCCAAGAAGAGCGCACCTATCCGCGCAGCATGGATCCGCGCGGACGCGGCTAGTCCTCAGGACGACTTAAAGGCGGCGCATTCCTTGTGCCGGTGGCAACTCGTCAAGTGATCGTTGACGAGCCCTGTCGCTTGCATGAAGGCGTAAACAATGGTGGGGCCGCAAAATTTGACCCCCCGCGCCTTTAGTTCCTTGGACATGGCGCGCGACACCGGCGTTTCGGCAGGGACATCGCGCATGGCTTTGTACCGGTTGACGACCGGTTGCCCGTCCACGAAGTCCCAGAGGAAGGCCGAGAAGCCGGGGCCGCTCTCCATCATGTCGAGCCAAACCTGGGCGGAGCGGATGGCGCCCTCGATCTTGAGACGGTTGCGTACGATGCCGGCATCGCTCATCAGCGCCTCGACCTTCTTGGGCGTGTAGCGTGCGATCTTTTCCGGCGCGAACCCATCGAAGGCTTGCCGGAACGCATCCCGCTTGCGCAGGATCGTGATCCAGGCAAGGCCTGCCTGGAAGCCGTCGAGGATGAGTTTCTCGTAGAGCGCCCGGTCGTCGTACTCGGGCACGCCCCATTCCTCGTCGTGATAGGCCACGTACAGGGGGTCCGTTCCTGGCCAGGGGCAGCGGGTCGTCGCGCCGGTGCTCATACGCCTTCGGCCACCGGCAGCTCGAATGTCGCGAATGCCGGAAGGCGGACCATTACGGTCGCGCTGCC
>JARRPE010000239.1:0-3118 GCA_037383205.1 Methyloceanibacter sp. | reverse complement strand
GCGATTTGTGCGGGTTTCTCACTTTCAGCTCAAAGTCGCGACGAATGCGATCCAGGCATAGGTGATGACGACGGACGCGAGGGTGATCGGCAGCACGCCGCAGGTGAACTGCGAATCCGCGCGCAAGTGTTGCTCCCCGGTCATTGTTGCGGCGCGCAACATCGGTTACGAAATGGCGCACCAACCGGGGAGTGGCTTCAGGAGATTTGAAGATGCGGCTTGTGGCTCGCCATTTTGGCGTGTGTGGAATGCTTTTGGCCGGTGCGGCCGCTGCGGCAGCGCCAGCCGGCGCGGCGATCAGTCTGTCGGTCGCGCTCAAGAACTATTACGCCGAGTATGAGATCGTCGAGCAATGCGCGCGGCAGTCGCAATTGAGTCAAGAAGACGTCGAGACGGCCGGCGTGGCCTTGGTGGCGATCGAGAAGTACTATTTTGACCGCGACCAAGATCTCAACAAGGCGCATCTCAAACGGCAGGCGATTGCTGAAAAGAACGATAGTTTCAAGATCCTGGAGCGGAGCGGCGAGTCGGGCTTCCGTCCTTACTGCCAGATGTCGCTGAACGAGCTTCTGCGCAAGGCCGAGGAAGTGGGGCAGCCCGCAAAGGCCGAATAGCTCCAGGCTTATTGCGGTTCTGCGGCACCACCGCCGAGGGCATCCAGCTCCAAATACATTATCGATGTGCGGCGCCGTCCATTTTGCGAGTACGCAAAGGAGACGATGGCGCCGCCGAGCGCTTGCACGGCATCTTCCGACAGGCCCGCAGCTTGCAGGTGGAACCGTGCGCCGGGCGGGACGGAGGTGCCGGACGCCACTGTGCCGTCAGGCCCCTCGAGCCGTAAGCTCAGCGCAACGTTGCCGAGGCCAGTGGCTGTCACTCCTGAATCGGGCCTCAACGTCGCTTGGATATCTTCGAGCGTGGTCGGCGAGACATTCGTGCCTGAAAGCAGGACCCGATCGATGCCCGGCGGTGCAGGTGCGTCCGCGAGCCACTTCACGGGTGTCGCGGGATTGTCGGGAAGGGACGCTGTGACTGGTCCGGGATCTTCGGAAGGGGGTGTGACGATCCGATAAGAGGGGGCGGCGGCTGAGCGCCCTTGCGTGGCTTTGTCGCGCGGCTGCATCATCGCGCGGACGGTCGGCAGCGGCGCGGGTGGCGCGCTTGCTTGAGGCTTGGGCGCTGTTGCCGCGCCGCTCGCGGCTTCGCTCCCGACCTGAACGTCGATTTCGGGTGCGCCCGGCTCCTGCCCCCCGAACCAACTCGCCGGGTTGAGCCACCCGGCTGCTGTTGCGAGCCAATCCGTCGGGGTCAGCCAACTCAGATCGAACCAGGCGCTTTCATCCTCGACGCTCCCGACTGGGGCCGGCGGGGCGGAGGGAGACGGTGCCGTGTCAGGGGGCATGATCTCGATAGGAGTGGTTTCGATGGGCGTGGGTTCGATGAGCGGGGTCTCGGCAGCGGCATCTTGCTCTGTGGGTTCAGCGGCCACTCGCTGCGGCCCTTCCGAAAGCAATGCGGCCGTCTGCTCGGCCGCATAAGCGAGATCCTGCACGCCGCCCCTGAGCAGCGCCGGCGTCTGTGCGGCAAGCGCGTTGAGATACGGTCCGGCGCTTCCGGCATTGGCGACGAAGGCAATCGCGGCAATCAGCAGGACAGACAATGTCGACGAGGCAAGCGCGATCCACGTGCCGGGGCCGCCATAGGAGGCCGCAAACAGAAGCAGAAGGACGATGACGGCAAGGAGGAGATACACCTTGTGTCCTGGTCGGGAGACTCGCGATAGTGACTCAGTGATGAAACCTAACCGTGGCACGAGTTCGGCGCGGTTGTCCTCAAAAAACGCCAGTGTTGGCGATCGCCACTCCGGCAAAAACGCGTCCTCAACGCGCCAAATCCCCATTCATCGGCGGTTCATGCGGCCTATGCGACGGTGACGCCGATGCTCAGAGGGAGCGCCGAGCCAAAAAGGAGAATTGACTATGTTTGGGAGACTGTTCCCCACGCTCGTGTTTGGCGTGACGCTTGCCGCGTTTGCGTCGTCTGCGATGGCCTATTCCGGTGCCGTCAAGGGTGCTTGCCGCGCCGATTACAAGCGCTTCTGCGCCGCGCATGCAATCGACGATCCCGGTTTGCGCTTCTGTATGGATAAGGCCGGGCAAAGCCTGTCGCGGAGTTGCGTTGTCGCCTTGATCAATTCCGGCGAGGTCAGCAAGACACGTGCGACCAACCGCTGGGGCCATTCGTTCGACTGACGGTGAACCGACGGGCCAAGAGTCGTTCAATCAACAAAATGCCCGCCCTCGAAGTGGGGGCGGGCATCGTCGTGTTCGGACAAGCGGCGGGCTAACGCCGGCTACTTCTCGTCGTCATCATCGTCGGGAGCCGGTCCGCGCCTCATCGGCGCAATATCGATGCTGTCGGGACCCTCGACCGTGATCGTGCCGACCATGCCGCGTTCCATGAGACCGCGCGGCCCGAATTTGTAGGTGCCGGGGCGGACCGCGACGAAGAAGAGTTCGACCTCGCCGCCGTCCTCGAATTCAAGCTCGTCGAACGTGACGGCCTTGATCTCGACTTCGGGTTCGCCGACTTCGATCTTTCTGATCCAGATGTTCCGCACGAACTCCGGCATGACGAGCGCATACTCGTTCAAGTCGGATGCCTTGATCTTCCAGCGATAGCCCTGGCCGGACTTCAGCGTGTACTCGGTCGGGCTCATCTTGCTGGAGTCGCCGTCGACACCGAGTTGCAGCGGTTCCAGCCGCTTCAGCCCGTGGACCGAGGGGTCCAGAATCATCTTGGCCATCCCTTGCGCCTCGGCGCGGGACGCTGTCGTCAGGCCCGCCAGCCCGACGCAAAGGGCGAGGGCGGCAAGGATAACTACTCGTGGCATATGCGTTTCTTCCCTAGGTTGACTGTGTGGACTCCGGCCGCGGACACCGGACGATCGGCCTTGATGTTAGGCGTTCTTGGCCCTGAGGCATAAGTGACCATTGGCATAGAGCCTTGCCAAGTTTGGCTCAAGCGCTGCCAAAGTGGAACCAGCCGGGTCGAACGCCGTTATGATTGTGGTTTAGCGCGCGAAAAGGGCGGTTTTCGAGGCGTCTCGGTCGCGTCT
>JARRPE010000238.1:0-3146 GCA_037383205.1 Methyloceanibacter sp. | reverse complement strand
GTCGAGCGACGAGCACTCGGTCGTGTGGCGCAGGCAATATCCCTGGGGCTGGATGTCATAGCTCTCGGGTTTGATCACTCCGGTCGAGAAGGTCGGGTGGATCTACTTTTTGGAGGTCAACTCTGAACTTGAACCGTGGCTGCGAACTGCGTTTCGAGAAGGTCCCTTGCATGGTGGTTTATCGGACTGCGACCGCATGCCTTGACCCAAGTCATGGAAGGCCGGTCGAATGAAGGTTACCGGATGCAGAACGAAATCAACGCAACTGGAGATCTACAGTGAGCACAACAGCCTATCCCGACCTGACGGATGCAATTTCAAAGCAGATCGCGAGCTTGAGAAAAGAAATTCCCGAAACTATGACGGGCTTTTCAAGGATGGCGAAAGGGGCTTGTGCCTCTGGTGCTCTCGAAGAAAAAACCAAAGAACTCATTGCTATGGGAATTGCCATTGCACTCCGGTGCGACGGGTGTATTGGCTTTCATGCAAAGGCCTTGGTGAAACTGGGCTCTTCCAGGCAAGAATTCGAGGAAATGCTGGCTGTCGCGATTTATATGGGTGGAGGTCCCTCGCTTATGTATGCAGCGCAGGCACTTGATGCATGGGATCAATTTGGAGGCGCGTCTTCATAGAAATCGCTGAGAGCCAATCCAGCAGCGGCCCTAACCAGCGAAAGAGTCAAGCCTCTGCGTCCAATGGCCGCTCAGCGCAATGATGCCGCAATCCCATTCAAGGCGCTCTGAGCATTGCTCCGAGGAGCCCAGAGGCAAAAAAGTAAGCCGCCGGAGGCCGCCGGAAGAGGCAAACCATTTTTGCCATCGCGCCTCTACCAATTGGTAGAGGTGGTGGACGCGCTTCGGTTGGGTGGCATACGGTCCTTCAGAAACGGACCTGGGAGACTGGCAAATGAGCGATGTGTCGATGATCGGCCTTGGGGCAATGGGAGCCGCCCTTGCGCAAACTTTGCTCAAGACCGGGTACACCGTAACGGTTTGGAATCGAACGCGCGCCCGGACGGCGCCATTGATTGCGGCCGGTGCCGTGGGTGCCGAAAGTGCGCGTGTGGCGTTCGAAGCGAGCGATTTGGTGCTGGTCTGCATCATGACGCACGGGGACACCCGTGCCTTGCTGGCTGACTCCGGCGCAGACATGGCAGGACGCACGCTTGTCGAGCTCAGTACGGGAAGTCCCGATCAGGCCGAAGGTCTGGTGATCGACGCGAATGCAATGGGTGCGCGCTGCCTGATCGGCATGATTGCGACATTCCCCGGCGATATCGGAAAGGCAGAGAGTGCCATCGTGACAGTGGGCGACGAAACCGCATGGGAGGCCTCAAGGGACGTGCTGATGGCCCTCGGAGGAAAGTCGAGCTATATCGGGCCCAATGTTCGCGCGCTGCCGGCACTCTTCGCCGGGCTCTTCCTGCCGAGGCAAGCGTTCATGTTCGGCATGATCTACGGCGCACTGGTCTGCAAGAAGGCCGGAATCTCGATGGACGATTATGTTGCTCAGCTACCGCTGACCCTGAAAGTTGTGCACGATTACTACGACGTTTTTGCTCAAACGGTGCCAACCGGACGGTTCGAAGACCCGCCGGCCTCGGTCGCCGCTTATAAGGCTGCATTTCAGGATGTGGTGGATACCTTCGAAGCGAATGGTGTCCGGCGCGACCTGCCAATGATGCTTGACGGCCTTATGCAGGAAGCTGTTGATGCCGGTCTCTCAGACAAGCACGTGACAGCATTGACTCAACTCTTTGCTACAGATGATTGATGATTTGAGTAGCAGTGGACCAAGAGGCATAGGGGAGTTTTCCCGACGGCCGCTTCGCGTATTTCTTGTCTGAGCTTAGCAACTGTATCTTTCAGTTTGCCGAGGGCGTCCACTTCTTCCGGCTCCTGCATAGGGCATTGGCGAGGGTGACGAGCTTTCGGGCGACGGCCGTGATGATGACCTTGTGTGGCTTTCCGGCTTTACGGAGACGCGCGGCAAAGACTTTCAGGCTCGGGTTGTGATGTGCGGCGACCAAGGCGGCTTGGAACATCACGTGTCGCAGGGCACGACGGCCGCCTGCGATGGCTCGTTTCCCGCGGAACGTTCCGCTGTCATGGGCGACTGGCGCCAGCCCCGCGAGAGCTGCAGCCTGTTCGCTGGTGATGGCGCCGAGCTCGGGCATTTCGGCGATCAGCATTGTGCTGGCAACCGGGCCAATCCCCGGGATGGACCGGAGGACGCCGGCGGTCTCTGCCAGCGAATCGTCGCTGGATATGGTCGCATCGATCCTGTCTTCCAGTTCCTTGATCCGGGTATCAAGCCGGGCTTTGAGTTCCGTGTCGATCTCGTCGAACATCGCGGCGGTGCCGAGCTTCCGATGTGCCTTGATCTGGGCCAGGAGACGTTTGCGCATCTCGACCAGCTGGGCCCGCTTGGAGGCCAAGGCTCTGAGCAGTCGTAGCTTTTCCGCGGGAAGGCTGCGTCCTGCTTCGGGTCGGAAGGCAAAGAAGCGGGCGATGAGTTCGGCATCGATCTGGTCAGTCTTTGCCCGTGTACCGCGGCTTTGCCCGAATGCCTTCACCTGAGCGGGCGGCACTTGTCGGGCGACGACGCCATTCGCGTCAAGATCCACCCAGAGCAGCCATTCCTGCCCGCCGGTCGACTCGAAGCAGACGATCGCATCCCGGTCCCTGGCAAGGTCTGCGACCATCGCGTGTCCTTCAGGACTATTCGGCAGACGGCGTCGAAACCCATCGGGCAGGCAGTGAAGGTCCAACCAGTCGCGGCTGACATCTATGCCGATGACGCGGCCATGTGATAGATTGTCCATGCTCTCTTCCTTCTGGTGCGCGGTCCTGCAAGGCCGCAATCAACTGTTCGAGACGATGAAGAGAGGCGGTGCCGACAGGCTAAGAAACGTGGTTTTGCCACAAGGGTCAGACGTCGCGCACCACCCCGTCACTGACCCTGGCCGGAGCCGGTGACGGGGTAAACGTAGCAAACCACAGATACAGAAGGGTCGGGACTCATTGCTTTCAGCCGCGCGGCGTGATTCACGGCTCAAAAACCGAGCGGTGAATATGTCTGATCTTTTCTGGCTGACGGATGCGCAGATGGCGCGTCTCGAGCCCTATTTTCCCAAGTCCCATGGT